>JAJXAL010000057.1:0-25221 GCA_021628325.1 Segatella copri
GATCAAGATCATGAAGAAGCACAACGGTTAATTCGTTGCCTCTTAACGATTAAGATATTGCCGTCCAGCATTTTTATGCTGGGCGGCTTTTCTGTTTTTATAGGAATATACCTACTTGCTTTTGTGCAAAAAGTAGCAAATGTCTGCCTGTACAAGGAAGGAAGTGAGAATTTCTTTTCATTTTATTTTGTTTTTTCAATAATTTCATTTAACTTTGCGGCATGAAATATTCGATGATAACCATATTGGGACCTACAGCGAGTGGTAAGACGAGTCTTGCTGCTGCTCTTGCAGCCAGGATCAACAGCCTGGATGCTCACTTGTCGGGTATCCCTGCCAAGGGCGCTGAAATCATTAGTGCTGATAGCCGGCAGGTGTATCGCGGCATGGATATTGGTACGGGTAAGGATCTGGCTGACTATACCATTCATGGCGAGCAGATACCTTATCACCTCATTGATATCTGTGAGCCGGGTACGAAATATAATCTCTTTGAATATCAGCAGGATTTTTATGATGCCTATCAGGATATTCAGAAGAGGGGAGCCTTCCCGATATTGTGTGGAGGCACAGGACTCTATATCGAGTCGGTGCTCAAGGGTTATCATCTCTCACCTGTTCCGCAGAACCCGGAACTCCGTGAGTCGCTGGCTCATAAGAGTTTAGAAGAACTTACCCAGATGCTGAAAGAGCTGAAGGCAAAAACCGGTTCTAATATGCACAATCGCACAGATGTGGATACGGCACAGCGAGCTATCCGGGCGATAGAGATAGAAAGCTATAATCTGGAGCATCCGATGCCCGAACGTGAACTCCCTGCGGTTGATTCGCTGATTATCGGTGTCAGCATAGACCGGGACGCAAGAAGGGAGAAGATTTCCCGCAGACTGAAACAGCGATTGGATGAGGGAATGGTAGATGAAATCAAGGGGCTGCTAGACCGTGGCATCCCTGCCGAAAATCTCATCTATTATGGTTTGGAATATAAGTTTATTACAGAATATGTGATTGGTAAGACTTCCTACGATGAGATGTATCGCGGTCTGGAAATTGCAATCCACCAGTTTGCCAAAAGGCAGATGACGTGGTTCAGAGGTATGGAGCGCAGAGGCTTTACCATCCATTGGGTAGATGCATTGCAGCCAATGGAGAAAAAGGTGGAGACGGTTTTGGAGCTGATGAGGAGCTAGGCTGCGGGCTGGAAGCTGTTTTGGGGCTGGCATCCGATGGAATCGGATGCAACGGTGGCTGGGCGGAAGTGATATTTTATACAACTTTCAAATTACAAAGAAGAGACAATGGTAAACGAGAATAAATGGGGGCTGCTTTATTGCCCTAGAGGAGGCTGGCGAAGTAACAAGCGCTGGGAAAAAATAGAGAAGGTGCTCAAGCAGCAGGGCGTGGATTACGACTTTGTGCAGAGCGAGAATCAGAAGAGCGTAGAACGGCTCATCAGAATGTTTATCAACAATGGTTATAAGACCATTGTCATCGTGGGTGGAGATTCTGCGCTCAATGATGCCGTAAACTGTCTGATGCAGATAGATCAGAAAGAAAGAGAAGAGGTGGCACTGGGCGTGATTCCTAACGGACTGATGAACGACTTTGCCCACTTCTGGGGATTCAGCGACAGCGATATCGAGAAGACGGTTGCGTCGCTGAAAAAACGTCGTATCAGAAAGATTGACCTTGGTTGTATCCGATATGTGAACAAGAAGGGGGAGAAATGCCGTCGCTATTTCCTCAACTGTATCAATATCGGACTCATCGCTGCCATCATGAATCTGAGACGAAAAACCCATCATATCTTCGGTTCACGTACCCTGTCGTTTCTCTGTTCCTTCATCCTGATGATATTCCAGCGTCTGGACTATAAGATGCATGTGAAAATCAATTCGGATGTTATCAAGCGTAGAGTGATGACGATGTGTATAGGCAATGGAACAGGATATGGACAGACTCCGAATGCTGTGCCATATAACGGACTGCTCGATGTGTCGGTGGTATCTCATCCTAAGACAACCCAGCTCTTCGAGGGAATCTATCTTTTTGTGAAAGGTAAGTTCCTCAACCATAAGAGTGTGCATCCTTACCGTACCCGAGAGGTAGAGGTGCTCGATGCCCAGCATGCCCTGATAGGTATTGATGGCAGATTGATGAATACACCGGTAGGCCCATTCCAGGTAACTGTCATTCAGGAGGTTATCAACTTCTTGATACCGGTATAACCCGTATACCCGTAATAAGGGAAACGTAAAACATATAAATAAAAATAGCAGAACTTTATCCGAGTTCTGCTATTTTTATGATTTCTTCTTCCTTTAAGATTTTGATTTTCCTTCCTTCAGTTTTGATGAGTTCTTCTGCCGTAAAGGCTGAGAGCGTACGGATGGCATTGCTCGTTGTCATATTACAGAGATTTGCAAGATCTTCACGACTCAATCGGATGTCAAGAGTTTTACCATCTTTATCTAACCCATAAGAGTCTTTCAGAAATATCAGTCCCTCGGCAAGTCGGGCACGGATATGTTTCTGGGTGAGGTTCACGGTACGGTCGTCCGATTTTCCTATCTCTACACTGAGGTATTTGATAAAGAAGAAACCGATGTTGAAACTCTTGGAGAGCAGCTTCATGAGAACCGCCAGCGGGAACTGGGCAACAACGCAGTTTTCCAGCGACATGGCTGCCGTCTTGTATATCTCATCCGCAAAATAGGCTCTGAAACCAAAAAATTCAATCGGTTTGATAACACGGATAATCTGGCTCTTGCCACCGATACCTTCTTTGTATATCTTCACTTTTCCCGCTATGAGACATAGTGCATATTCAGGAGTACCCTCGTTCTTGTAGATGATTTCGTTCTTCTTATACTTCTTGATTTCCAGATGTTCTTTCAGTAAATCGAACTGGTCATCCGTGATGCCTCCCCATAGCTTAGCAATCAGCATTGCTATATTTTCTTTATCATATTTTCCTCTAGCTGCCATGTGTACAAATCTTTTAAACTGAAAACTGAGTGCAAAAGTAATGCTTTTTCTCGAAATAATCAAGCATTTTTGTCTAAAAATATGTTTTAAAACATAAAAAGGCAATTTTTTCTAAAAATGGCATACAAAAAACTTTGTTATACCACAAAAAAGTGTTACCTTTGAAAGCAATTAATTTAGTCAACAAAAATATAGAACCTTAATATAGATCTATGAGTTATCTAAAATTCGAAAAGGCCCTTATGACGAATCTTCAAGAGTCGTTGCCTAAGGAGTTGTTGAGAACAAATCGCTCGGGTGCATATTCGTGCTCAACGATTGTAGACTGTAATACCCGCAAGTATCACGGATTACTTGTCGTGCCGGTTCCAGAACTGGACGATGAGAATCATGTGCTCTTGAGTTCGCTGGATGTTACGGTGATTCAGCATGGAGCAGAGTTTAACCTCGGCTTGCACAAGTACCAGGGCAACAACTACAGTCCGATGGGCCACAAGTACATTCGTGAGTTTGATTGTGATAAAGTGCCAACTACCCTTTATCGCGTAGGTGGTGTTATCCTGAAAAAGGAAGTTGTATTCCAGCATTATGAGAATCGCATTCTGATTCGCTATACGCTGGTAGACGGCCATTCGGCTACAACCCTTCGTTTCCGTCCTTTTCTGGCTTTCCGCAGTGTCCGTCAGTTTACTCATGAGAATGCTACCGCATCTCGTGATTATGCTGAGGTAGATCATGGCATCAAGACCTGTATGTATGCAGGTTATCCTGATCTCTATATGCAGTTCTCCAAGAAGAACGAGTTTAAATTCTGTCCAGATTGGTATCGTGGCGTGGAATATCCAAAGGAGCAGGAGAGAGGTTATGCTTCTAACGAAGACCTCTATGTTCCTGGCTATTTTGAAATGGATATCAAGAAAGGCGAAACCATCGTCTTTGCTGCTTCTACATCAGAAATCAAGGCGGTAAGCCTGAAGAAGCTCTTCGACAAGGAAGTGGATGAGCGTTCGCCTCGTGACAATTTCTTCCACTGTCTGGTCAATGCGGCTCATCAGTTCCATCGTCGTGAAAAGAACGATGACCGTTATATCCTGGCAGGTTACCCTTGGTTCAAGTGCAGAGCCCGCGATACATTCATCGCTCTTCCGGGTCTCACCCTCTCTATCGAGGAGGATGACTACTTCGAACTGGTGATGAAGACAGCCATGCGCGGCTACTACGAGTTTATGGAAGGTAAGCCGATTAGCGTTCATATCGCTGAGATTGAGCAGCCGGATGTTCCTTTGTGGGCTATCTGGGCTTTGCAGCAGTATGCCAAGGAAACCAGCAAGGAAGAATGCTTCAAGAAGTATGGACAGTTTATCAAGGATGTTATCAGCTTTATCCAGGATAACAAGCATCCGAACCTGAAGCTCGAAGAGAACGGATTGCTCTATACCGATGGTAAGGACAAGGCTGTTACCTGGATGAACTCTACTGCCAATGGCAGACCAGTGGTTCCACGTACAGGTTATATCGTAGAGTTTAATGCACTGTGGTATAACGCTTTGTGCTTCTGTGCATCTCTTGCAGCAACAGCAGGCGAGGAAGAAAGCCAGCAGAAACTCCTGGCTCAGGCAGAGCAGACCAAGCAGGCATTCCTCGATACCTTCCTCAATGAATATGGCTATCTCTACGACTATGTAGATGGCAATATGATGGATTGGAGCGTTCGTCCGAACATGATATTTGCAGTGGCTTTCGACTATTCACCATTGTCGCAAGACCAGAAGAAGCAGGTACTTGATATCTGTACTCGTGAACTCCTTACTCCTAAGGGATTGCGTTCACTCTCGCCAAAGAGCGGTGGATATAATCCTGTTTATGTAGGTCCGCAGACCCAGCGCGACTATGCTTACCATCAGGGTACAGCGTGGCCATGGCTCGGCGGCTTCTATATGGAGGCAAGTCTGAAACTCTATAAGCGTACCCGCTTGAGCTTTATCGAGCGTCAGATGGTAGGTTATGAGGACGAAATGTCTTCCCACTGTCTCGCTACCATCAGCGAACTCTTCGATGGAAACCCTCCATTCGCAGGTCGTGGTGCCATCTCTTTCGCCATGAATGTGGCTGAGATTCTGCGTGCGCTCGAGTTACTTGAAAAATATCAATATTAATAATAGGAGGACTGCTATATGAAAGTTTTAATGTTTGGATGGGAGTATCCTCCTCACGTTTTTGGTGGTTTGGCAACTGCCAACTTTGGTATCTCCCAGGGACTTCATGCCCAGGGCGATGTTGATATCACATTGTGTCTGCCTCATCCTTTCGGTGATGAGGACCGCAGTGCCTGCAAGATTGTGGCAATGAACAGTGTGCCTATCGCCTGGCGAGATGTAAATCACGACTATGTGCAGCAGCGCGTAGGCAATATCATGAATCCGGACGATTATTTCCGCTACCGTGACCACATCTATGCCGATTTTAACTATATGCATGTAAATGACCTCGGCTGTATGGAATTTGCCGGTGGTTATCCGTCAAATCTTCATGACGAGATTAACAACTACAGCATCATTGCCGGAGTTGTAGCCCGTTCAGAAGAATTTGATATTATCCATGCTCACGACTGGCTTACATTCCCAGCCGGAATTCATGCCAAGCGCGTGAGTGGCAAACCATTGTGCATCCACGTTCATGCTACTGATTTCGACCGTAGCCGTGGAAAGGTGAACCCTACCGTTTACGCTATCGAGAAAGACGGTATGGATAATGCCGACTGCATCATGTGTGTATCCGAGCTGACCCGTCAGACTGTGATTCACCAGTATCATCAGGATCCACGCAAGTGTTTCGCCATGCACAATGCCGTATACCCATTAAAGCAGGAGTGGCAGGATATTCCACGCCCAAATCATAAGGGCAAGGAGAAGGTAGTAACCTTCCTGGGACGTCTTACCATGCAGAAGGGACCTGAATATTTCGTTGAGGCTGCCAACATGGTATTGCACCGCACCCGTAATGTGCGTTTCTGTATGGCAGGTTCGGGCGATATGATGGACCAGATGATTTATCTCGCTGCCGAAAGAGGCATTGCCGACCGATTCCACTTCCCTGGCTTTATGCGCGGCAAACAGGTTTATGAATGTCTGAAAGACAGTGATGTCTACGTGATGCCGTCTGTGAGCGAGCCGTTCGGTATCTCACCTTTGGAAGCTATGCAGTGCGGCACACCAACCATTATCTCCAAGCAGAGTGGATGTGGAGAAATCCTGTCCAACTGTATCAAGGTAGATTATTGGGATATCCATGCTCTTGCCGATGCTATCTACAGCATCTGTCATAACGAGAGTCTTTTCGATTATCTCTCAGAGGAAGGCAAGAAAGAGGTTGACCAGATTACCTGGGAGAAAGTGGGAGCCCGCATCAAAGACCTGTACCTCAAGACCTTAGGGTGGAAGTAATGTTTAATGTTGAATGTTAAATGTTGAATGTTAAATGTTAAAGGGCTAATCATAAAGTTCAAAGTTCAAAAATTAAAGTTCAAAGTATGAAAACAATTTGTTTATATTTCGAGATACATCAGATTACCCATCTGAAACGCTACCGCTTCTTTGACATCGGTACCGACCATTATTACTATGATGACTACGAGAACGACCGTAGCATCAACGAGATTGCTGAGCGCTCTTATATGCCAGCCTTGAATGCCCTTCAGGAGATGATTGAAAAGAACGGCAAGTATTTTAAGGTGGCTTTCTCGCTTTCGGGTGTGGGTATGGAGCAGTTGGAACTTCATGCTCCTCAGGTACTGGAGAAGCTTCAGCAGCTCAACAATACGGGTTGTGTAGAGTTCCTGGCTGAGCCTTACTCTCACGGACTTGCTTCTCTGGTTAATGAGGCAAGTTTCAAGGATGAGGTGATGCGCCAGTGTACTAAGATTGAGGAATATTTCGGAAAGAAACCTACCGTATTGCGCAACTCTTCGCTCATCTACAGCGATGATATCGGTAACGATGTTGCCAACATGGGATTCATTGGTATGCTCACCGAGGGTGCCAAGCACGTGCTCGGCTGGAAGTCTCCTCACTATGTTTACCATTGCGCCCTGAACCCTAAGTTGAAGCTCCTTTTGCGCGATGTGAACCTGAGCGATGATATCTCTCTGCGCTTCAGCAACAGCGATTGGGACGGTTATCCACTCTTTGCCGACAACTATATGAACCGGATTGCTGCCTTCCCAGAGGAGGAGCAGGTTATCAATATCTTCATGGAGCTTTCTGCTCTTGGTATTGCCCAGCCTCTGTCAAGCAATATCCTCGAGTTTATGAAGGCTTTGCCTCAGTGTGCCAAGGACCGTGGCATCACCTTCTCAACACCTTCAGAAATCTGCAAGAAGATCAAGTCGGTAGGCGAGGTGAATGTGCCTGATACCTTGAGTTGGGTAGACGAGGAGCGTGATGTAAGTTCATGGTTGGGTAACCCGATGCAGCGTGAGGCTTTCAACAAGCTTTACAGTGTGGCAGACCGTGTACGTATCGCCAACGATCCACGTATCAATCAGGACTGGGATTACCTGCAGGCAAGTAACAACTTCCGCTTCATAACTACCAAGCCAAGCAATGTGGGTCTTGACAGAGGTATCTATTCAAGTCCTTTCGATGCTTTCACTAACTATATGAACATTCTTGGCGACTTCATCACCCGAGTAAACGACCTCTATCCTGCTGATGTTGATAACGATCAGCTTGAGGGCCTGCTTACTACCATCAAGAATCAGGATGAAGAGCTTGAGATGAAGGACAAGGAGATTGTCCGTCTTCAGGCTAAAATTGAAAAGATAGAGAAGGAGGCAGAGAAGCACCATGGCGAGAAGCCTGCTAAGGCTGCTCCTGCCAAGAAGGCCGCAGCTAAGCCTGCAGCCAAGAAGACTCCTGCCAAGAAGGCTCCTGCCAAGAAAACAACAAAGGCAGAGCCTACAGAAGAAAAGAAAGATTAGAATTTTTAGATTACTCATAAAGATTAATCCCCCTCGCTGCATTGATTTGCAATGAGGGGGATTTTTTTGTTTCCCAAAATATTCTCTGAAATAACGCGTTAGCTGGAATGCGTTATTTTTCGAAATGAATCCAGTCTACGTCGAAGAAGGCAGCATCGTTCTTCTTGGCTGTGCGGGTGTTGAAGAAACCGAGCTTGGCACCAATCCACTTGCCTTCACGCACAGTGAAAGGATTGCCTATCTTGGTGAACTTCTTACCATCCAGACTATAACTCCATTCTGCAATAGCCTGTATCTGGTTGGCGATGCCTTCGCTATGAACCTTCACGCGGAGCCATACATCCTGAGTGGCGATGCGGGAAGAAGGAATATCATCTACGGCATACTTCACGGTGTAAGGTTGAGGCTGCTTGCTGGTCTTGATGGCAACTTGCTTTACCACCTTCTCAGCCTTTCCCTTCTCAGCCTTCTCGCAGGTTACATATTGCAATACAACACCCTCTTCCTTGGTATCAACAAACTTGAGTGCCGCATAGTCCATGCCTTGCATAATCATGCCGGCGCTTTCGCCCAATACCTTATCTTTTTCCTTGTAAGCCTCGGTGCGGTTCGGAATAAACTTCACCTTGGCTGTAGCAGTAAAGTTCTCGGTAGGGAGCTTCTGAAGCAGGAGGTTTGGCAAATCATACAGATTCTTTGCATCTTCTGCCTGCTGCACACCGTAGAGGCGCAACTTGGAGTTCTTGGCATCACAGAAGTACCAGTACTGACTGTAAGGACCGTTCCACTGCCATTGCAGACCTAAATCTACGCTGTTGAAATCATCCGATTCCTTTGGCTGGAAGTTACCGCTTGATGGCAGGTTTGGCTTCTTCCATTGCTGAACAGGGTCACCGCAGCCGTCACCATCCTTGTCGTCTCCGATAACGAGCCAGTCGTTTACCCATTTGGCGGGTTGCAGATGAACCACACGACCATAGGCATGCTTATCCTGGAAGTGGAGGAACCAGTCCTCGCCGTTCTGGGTATCTACCCAAGCACCCTGGTGAGGGCCGTTTACCTTCTTGTTCTTTCCCTGTGCCATACCCACATACTCCTCGTAAGGACCGTATGGATTCTTGGAACGCAGTTCTACCTGCCAGCCATACTTTACTCCGCCCGCAGGACTCATGATGTAATAGTAGCCATTACGCTTGTAGAACTTGGTACCCTCGATGGTAGGCTGGTCTTCATGACCGTCATATACGATGCGTGAAGGACCGATAACCTTGGTTCCGTCTGGTGACATCGGAGCTACGAAGAGTACCGACTTGATGCCGGCTCTGGAACCGGCACAGCCATGCGAAAGATATGCCTTGCCGTCTTCATCCCAGAGAGGACAGCAGTCAATAAGACCCTTTCCCTTCATCACCCAGGTGATAGGTTCCCAAGAACCGCGTGGGTCCTGTGTCTTGGTCATGAAGAGTCCCTGGTCAGGATCGCCGCAGTAGATATAGAACCATCCGTCATGGTAGCGGATAGAGGGTGCCCACACGTAGTTACCATGCTGAACCTTCTTGCGCCAATCCAGTTCGGTACCCTGGTATTCAGGCAAAACCGGATAGTCATCGAGTAGGGCAGCGCCTATAATCTCCCAGTTTACCAGGTCGGTGCTGTGCAGAATCTGCAAGCCAGGGAAACACTGGAAAGAAGAGGATGTCATATAGTAGTCATTGCCCACACGGCATACGTCAGGATCTGAGTAGTCGGCGTCAATAACCGGGTTGCGGTACATTCCGTTCTTCATGTTCGGATTCCATGTCTTGGATACCGCTTTCTGGGCATTCACGCTCAGCGCAGAGAGCGGAGAACTCAATGCGATGGTGGCGAGAATGCACAGGAGTGAATGATATTTTATTTTCATTGTTACCGATGTTAAAATGAATTATTTAGCTACGTATTTCTTGTTGTTGTAGATATAGATCCCTTTTTTGAGACCTTGCAGGTCTTCTGCCTTGGCATTGAGCTTTACCATGCGACCGCTGAGGTCGTAAATGTTGTTATTGTTTACCTTGGCGATGGCAGCAATTGACTGAATGCCTGTAGAAGTCTCTGTATAGAGAGTGAACTGCAGGATGCACTGCTTTACCTTTGGAGTGAAAGTAAGCGTGTGCTCTACAGGTGAATCAAACTCTACTGTATATTTTTTCAGACTTTTGTCTTTTGGAAAAACATAGGTAGAAGCATCATAGCTTGTGCCGTTTATCTCGCCGAGATAGGCATCTGCATCTGTGTAATTGTCTTTTCCCTCGATATCCATTTTGACAATCTTTATGCCGTCAGGAATGATGATGGTGTATTGATTGGCGCTATACTTGATATAGTTGGTACCAGAACCAGTATCGTATGTCTTTCCCTTCTCATTGCTGATAGCGAAGCCGTTGCTGAAAGAACCGGCTGTCTTATCCGTCAAAGTTTTTGAGTTTAATGTGAAAGGACCCTTGGTATCAGTAACGGTTGAACCTGTAGACGTAGCATCACACTCGTCTGTCCAAGTAGAATCAAACTTCTTGAGCCAGATTGAACCGCTGCTGACGGTAATCTTAGAGTTGTTCTTGAACACGAGATTATCTACGAAGCGGATATCGATGCCCTTCTTGGCCGAAATCTGTACGTTGTCGAGTGTCACGTTCTTGATGTGGCTCTCAGGGCGGCCAACAAAGAAAATGGCGTTACCATCACAAACATCTGTTGTATTTACGTTCTGAAGATAAATACCATTATAGGTTGGGGTAGTGTCGTCCAGTGCTCTTGCGTTTGCCTTATCTACGGCAGGGTCGCTGTTGTAGTTCTTGTCGTAGAAGCAGTCGATAGAGAGCGGATTCTTCACGTTGGTCATAGTGAAGTTGGTGAACTTCCAGTCTTCCTCGCCACCACCACGGAGGGTTACCTTGTTGGTTGTTTTATCTACGTCTTGACCTGTCTTCATGCGGATACCGGCTGTTGTACCGTTCATGGTGATGTTATCGAACCATACATGTTTGATGTTTTCGGTAAAACTTCCGATAGAAGCTCCATGTCCTGTGCCGAAGTCGCAGTTCCATACATGGATATACTGTGCATCGTTGTCGCAAACCACGTTGTCATCGCCGTTGCTGATGTTGCAGTTGTAGATATTCACGTATGGTCCCCAGATAGAGATACCGTCGGTGTTATGTGAAGCCTTGCCTTTTCCTGCTTCTGAAGATGGTTCGCTAATTGTTACATCATGAATAGTAGCATGGCTAGCCTTACCGCTGTTACTGATGGTGATGTTAACACCTGGAGTATTCTGAATCTTGAAGTTGCGGAGCAGGAAACGTTTGCCCTGCTCGAAGCGAATCATCGCACCAGGATTAAAGGTTTCGCCATTCTCTCTTGCGAGCCACCAGCGTGCGCCCTGACCATCAATAATAGAAGTTACACCTTCACCCTCGATAACAACGTCAGTAACATTCTTACCCTTGTTCTTTCCGCCGATGAAGACAGTCTTGGTATTAGGCGCCTTGCCATATTCCACGAGCTTCAGGGTAGCACCTGCGCAAAGGTGAAGGATGGTCTTCGCCTTGATGCTGAGTACCTCGGTCTTGCTAGTCATCTGGTCGGTACTACCAAACATCCAGGTACCGGCAGGAATCACGACCATACCACCTGTTGTAGGCACAGCATCAAGTGCTTTCTGGATAGCCTTGGTGTTGTCTGCAGCAGATGTCGAGGCACCATAATCCTTGATATTAAATGTGTTTACCGAAGTGATGGCAGGCAACTGTGGCAGTTCTACGGCAGTCCATCCTTCAGGAGTGTTCTGTGCGTTCTGCTCGGCTGTGATACCTGCGAAAGTTTGTGCTTTTGCGAACATAGGCAGAGCCATGAGCGCAGCCAGCACGACTGTCTTAATGATTGATTTCTTCATTTTTTCTTAGGTTTATTTATTTTATTATTTTTGTATTCTATAAGATTTTCTGCAAAGTTACGACATTTTTGCTTATCACATGCAGATAGTGAGCGAAAAACTACGAAAACGATTACGTATACCTTGCCGATAGAACCAAAAGAAAGACCGTATCCATCAGGAATTATCTCCCTAGAATACGGTCTTAAACCTAATGATTAACGTATGTCTTGATAGGTTTTCTTATCAACATAATGACTTTGATTAGTAACCAGGATTCTGGTCGGCTAATGTCAGTTGGTCATTGGCATCAATTGCAGCCTGTGGGATAGGGCGAAGAAGCTTCTTGCCGATATACTGGGCAGCCTTGTCTCCCATCTCGTGGTTATACTTGGTGCAACGCTCTACCAGAGTCTGGGTTCTGCGAAGATCCATCCAGCGTGCCTCATTACCGAAGTTCTCGCATGCATTCTCATCAAGGATGTCATCGATAGTGATAGTTCCTGTAAGTGCAGAAAGACCAGCGCGCTGGTGAACCTCATTGAGTCGTGCCAATGCCTTAGGATTATCACCAGCCTTCAGATAAGCCTCAGCTGCTACGAGATACATCTCTGGCAAAGTGATGATATGGATGTCGCGATAGCAGGTGTTCTTCTCTGTCTTAGCAGTCTTGCTGTCGTCAAACTTCTTGCATGGACTGGAACCATATACCAGTTGCTGGTTATCGTAATATTCCATATCTCTGCCGTCCATATTCTGTGCTTCCTTGCTCTGTGAATCCATCGGAATGCGATAGGTGTTTGCTCTGTTTGCAGGATCTATAGCCTTCCATGCTTCAAAGTCGGCATCTGTTTCATACCATGCAGAATAGTATCGCGTTACTGGCTTACCTACCAGACTCTCACCATTCTTGTACCAGGTCCAGTAACCGGTATTTGCAGCATTTCCCTTGTTTATATCTGGCAATTCCTTCATGAAGGTAGCATCGTAACGCTGGTCTCCCTTCTTGAAGCAATGCAGAGCATAGAGGGTAGGCACATAGCTGGAGGTTGTAGCCTTGATATTATCTTCGTTTCCACCCAGATAGTTGCAGTAGTAACCGCTCCATTCTGTACCGCCTGACGTGGTATTGTTGGCTGTTGCCAGATCATACTCCACATCCCAAAGGAATTCTTCGTTGTCATCGCCCGATCCGTCTGCCTTCCATAATTTGGCATATGGGGTAGTCAGTCTTCTGCCTGCAATTACCTCATCGGCAAGAGCAGCAGCCTTAGAGAAGTAATCCTGCTTGTTGAGATCCCATGCTGCAGAAAGGTAGGTCTTTGCAAGAATAGCCTTGGCTGTTTCCTGGCTGATTCTGCCGCCACCCTTGGTAGCTGTAGAAGCCTGGAGCACATTCTTGCTGATAACATCTTCGAGCTCGCTGATGATATAGGCGTATACATCTTCAGCAGAAGACTTAGGATATCCTGTGCCTGCTGTGGTGAGGAAGTCCTTCATGATTGGCACACCACCGAAGTTGTTTACCAGAAGATAATACTCGTAAGCTGCCAATACACGGGCTTCACCTACCAGCTGACCCTTCGTCTTTTCATCAACTTGGGCTGTCTGTGCATAATATGACACAGAGTTGGCTGCACGTATACCTGCATAGAGATAAGTATAGAGATTCTTGATGTCCGTATTTTCTGGAGTCAGAGTCTCGTAAGTGTTCAATGGCTCGTTCATCTTGTTACGGGCATCGGCATACATATCTGTACCTGCTGAAAAACAGCTTGTGAACAGAGGTGCTGCATAAACGTTTTGCAGATGCTGATAGGCATCATTGACAAGGCTATTGAAGCCTTCTTTTGTAGCAAATGTCTGTTTATCAGTTACATTCGACTTGTTGCTAGCATCCAGGAAGTCGCTGCAACTTGTCATGGTTCCCATGCAGCACGCCGCCAATGCTACGCTATATAATATCTTTTTCATAATTGTTTACTTCATTTAATGAGATTAGAACTTAAGATTTACACCAAACTGATAGGTTACAGATGATGGACCGCCATTCTGCAGATTCTCTGATGCCCACTCAGGGTCGAAGCCCTTATAGTTGGTGAAGCAGAATGGGTTCAGAACGTTTACATAAACACGGAGGTTTCTGATACCTGCCTTGCTCACTACGTTCTTTGGCAAGGTGTAACCCAGGGTGATGTTCTTAACCTTGGTGAAAGAGGTCTTCTGATACTGGAAGCCTTCTCCCTTGGCTGAACCCTTGTCGCCGAAGTAACCACCCATGGATGTATCGCTGTTGTTTGGATAAGGATACTTTCCGTAGTGGGTTTCTGTTGCGGTTGTTATATCACCTGTTGCATGATCGATGATTGGCGCTCCCTTTGGTATGTAGTAATCCAGCTGCATATGGGCATTACCACGGTCGCTATATTTCATATACTTCTCGTGGAAGTAGCTGCGTGACCAGAATCCGCTCTTGGTATAGAACATGATAGAGAAGTCGAAGCCCTTGAAGTAAACATTGGTAGAGAAACTGCCGGTCCAGCGAGGGTCTGTGCAACCATAAATCTGCTTATCGTTGTCGTCAATCTTACCGTCATCGTTCCAGTCGTTTACGGCTACCTGACCTTCATACCATTTATATTTAGTGCCATACTTCTCGTAGAATTCCTTCAGGGTATAGTGCTTGTCACCATTCATGGTGTGCATGGTTACACCCTTGTCGGTGATGACATCTGTATGGGTATAGTCACGGAGTACGTTCAGAGGCTCACCGATAAACCAGTTGTTGGCTACCTCATCAACCTTACCATTACTCAACTCCTTAATCTTGTTCCAGTTGCGGGCGAAGTTTACGTTCGCACTCCAAGAGAAGTCTTTCTTGTTGATGATGTTAAAGTTCAAACCGAGTTCAATACCTCTGTTCTGGACAGAACCTACATTGAAGGTTGAAGTCTTCTCACCAGTTTCGATAGGCACTGAACGAGACATAATCTGACCATCAGAAAGACCGTTGTAGAAGTCGGCTGTTACATTGATGCGGTTCTTCAGGAAGCTCAAGTCGAGACCGAGGTCAAACTCCTTTACTTTCTCCCAGATGAGTTCTGTATTTATCAATCCGTTAGGATGATAACCCTGTACCTCTTTGCCGTCAATAGTTACATATGTTGGACCTGTAGCAGAAGCGATGGTTACATAGTCACCCACATTGTTGTTACCGGTAACACCGTATGAAAGACGGAGTTTAGCATTGTCCAACCAGTTGCTGAACTGCTTCATCCATGCTTCATCCGAGAAACGCCATGCTGCAGCTACAGAAGGGAACCAGCCCCAGCGGTTGCCGTCTGCGAAACGGGAACTACCATCGGTACGGAGTGTAGCTGTAGCCATGTAGCGGCCCTTGTAAGAATAGTTGGCACGGAAAGCGAATGACTCCAGTGATGACTCAGTATAGTCGCTTGAGAGTACCTTGTCGCCGCTGGCTGTTCCCAGGTTGTGGAATGTCGTGTGGTCGCTGGCGATACCCTTGCCCTCTTCATACTGGTATTCTGTGTTGCTCTTGTAGAGTGAGAACAATGCCATGGCACCAATGGTGTGGTCGCCAAATGTGCGGTTATAGTCAAACTGGTTGTCCCAAGTCCAGTCTACACGGGTTGTATTGGCAACAGAACCGAAGTTGGTCTTGTTTTTCTGGTAGTAAGTAGAACCTACATCATTACCCTCTTTGATACCTGTTGCATAGAAGATGCCCTGGCGCTTGTGAGAGTAGTTAGGAGAGAAGGTGGTTGTAAACTTCAATCCCTTGATGATGTTGGCACGCAGGTAGAAGTTACCCATCAGTCGGTACTTTTTGGTCTCATTGGTATAGTTACCGTCATTCAAATCGATGAGTGGGTTGTATGTAGATGTAAACTGTGCGTCAGATTCAAAGGCAGCCTTTGCTCCCGGATTAGGAATCAGGTTGCCATCTGCATCTGTAGGAGATACGAATGGGTTGAAATAGAACGCATTTACGTATGGAGAATAAGTACCATCGGTACATACATCCTGGGTGCGGCTCATTGACATGTTGGCAGAGAAACCTGCTTCAAAAATCTTGGAGAGCTTGGCATCCATAGATCCCTTGAAGTTGAAACGCTCGTAGTCGTTGCCCTTGAATACGTTCTCTTCTCCCTGATAACCCATACCTACACGGTAGCTTACCTTGTCTGTAGCACCGGCAGCACTGATGAAGTGGTTCTGCTGGGCGGCTGTGCGGGTAACCATCTTCTTCCAGTCGTAACCGTCGAAACTTGGATCCATCATCAGGTCATAAAGTTTGGAGTCTTTGTAGCTGGTTGCTCCCTTGCGGGTCAGGAAAGCTGAATTCAAGTCGGTATCCTTGATGATGTAGTGTGGATGTCCATCAGCATCTACACCTTTGCGGCTAGAACCATCGTAGCTCTTTCCATCGAGCATGGTATATCTGGCAAAACGATAATCCATAAACTCGTTGGCATCCATAAACTCAGGCATGCGCGCCAACTTCTTGATACCATAATATCCGTCATAAGAGATGGTTGCCTTCTGTGCCTTGTCTGCACCCTTGCTGCCCTTGGTGGTAATCATGATGACACCGGCAGAGGCACGGGAACCATAGATGGCGGTAGAAGATGCATCTTTCAATACGTCGATGCGGTCGATATCATCAGGATTCAGGAAGTCCATGTTGTCGCAAACTACACCATCGATAACATACAATGGCTGTGCCTGCTTGTTGATAGAAGCCTGTCCACGAACCTGAATATTGAAGCCTGCACCTGCGCGGCTACCAGACTGGGTGATGTTGACACCAGGAACAGAACCCTGCAGAGACTCTGCAAGATTGGTAGTACCACGAGCGGCTATCTTTTCTGAGTTGACAGATGCGATAGAACCAGTTACGTCGCGTTTACGCATAGTACCATAACCAACGACAACGACCTCGTCAAGGGCTGCATTGTCATCTTCAAGTACGATGTTCCATGTTTTCTGACTTCCTACTTTTACTTTCTTAGGCTTGCAGCCGATGTAGCTGAAAGTCAAGACCGTATTAGGGTCTGCGTTCTGGATGGTAAACTTACCGTCAAGGTCGGTGATGCCACCTGCTTTACCATTCTGGTCAGTAATGGTTACACCAATCATTGGGTCACCATTAGCATCCTTAACGGTACCTTGGATTGTTTTCTGCGCAAAAGCGAGGAAACAAACCGAACTCAAGGTCAGTGCCATGCTGGCACGTTTCAGTTGTTGATACATAACGATGTTTGTTTTGTAGGTTATTATTAATCTTGTTAAGTTTCTCTGGTCTAATTGAACTTACTAGCGATTAGTTGTTGTCGTGTTTGATTCTCAATAGATCATAAGGAATCTTCGATTTTTGGTTATAATCTTAGATTTCTGCTACAAAGGTAATTAAAATTTTTAAATGTTGAATAAAATAAATGAAAAATCTAACGTAAACGTTTTCGGAAGTGTTGTTTCTACAATATTGTCTTTTCGTCGTATTGATTCAGGCGGGTAAGTGAGCCCTACGTAACGTTTACTGAGGCTTTTTTGAAGTTCAGATGAGGCTTACTTGATGGGGCAGGAGTTAGCAGAAATTACATCACGACGTATCTGTTGCTGCGTCGTGACGCACTGATTGCTACATCGTGACGCATCAGAAGCTGCGTCGTGACCTAATTTCAGCAGCCCCAGGGCAAACGGAGCCGCTTACGCTGATGAAACCATGTTCTTCATTGCGCAAGTTCATACGTTTCATTGAGCCGATACATCCGATTGCGCTGGCTTGAAGATTCGATTGCGCTGGCTTGAAGATTCGATTGCGCAGGCTTGAAGATATGACTTCGTTGGCTTGAAGATTCGAATTCGTAAGCAGAATGAGACGGATTTGTTTGCAGAATGAAGTGGCTGAGTTGGCAGAATGAAGTGGCTGAAGTAGCGAAAAAAGAGGGCATGTCATCCCACTTATGACACACCCTCTCAATTATTCGTATAGTATTATTGTTCCAATTTCTTGATTTCTTCGATAGATAAGCCTGTGGATTTTGCGATGACGTCTATTGGAGTATTGTAGGTTAATAGGTTCAAAGCAATCTCTTTGCTTACCTTTTTGGTTTCTTTCTCCATAGCATGCTTATATACCGCATAATTGTCCCACATGACCATCATGCTGTTGTCGTATTTTTCCTGTTCCTCTTTGGTCAGGCTCTTGGAGTCGGCGATTTCTGCCAGTCTCTTGAATATCTTATGCTGAGCCTCGAAAGGCATTTTTTCCAATGTCTCCATATGCTTCAAATTATAAATCCAACAATCTAAAAACGTAGTACACTCTTCCTTATGTACTTACGCTGCAAAGATACGCTTTTCTTTCGTAACTTCCAAGAAATTAACTAAAAAAGTTTTTGTGGGTGGTAGGGGAGAAGGAGATAAATAAAAAAGTGCAACGCCCAATAGGGGCATTGCACTTTAATATGATAGTTTGATTGAATTTATCTAATCCAACGTGGGTCACCTGCTGTGCCATACTTGTCAACATAGGCATCCTGGAGGTAGAACTCATTCTTTGCAGGGTTAGTAAATACTTCTGCACCCTTGGCACCGATAGCATCACCAATCTTGCCATTGCTCCATGTACATTCGTTTGTAAAGTAGGTATTTGTACATGTTACCTTCTTGGTAGATACAGCCTTCATTGCAATAGGAGAATCCCAACCCAAGAGACATGATTCGAATTCTGGTACTGGATTCATTTTATTCAAGTTAATGAAATTCTTGCCAGCTATACCGCAGTTCCAGAATGTACTGTTGGTGAATGTCATGGCAATATCATTTTGCTGCGCATTTACAATACATCCATCTGCTTCTACATTTGCAATTGTAGAATTGGTAATCTTGATACTCTTGACGCAGTTGTCATTTGTAATCTTTGAGTTTACAACTCCATAGCTACCAATGTTGTTGATAACACAGTCATTGATGTTGACAGCATCAGTCTGCTTGGTATAACCATTAAATCTGACAACGCCACGTGTATTGCTGATATTACATTTTTCCAATTCGATGGAACCGATATTGCCTGCTTCTGCATCTGGTGTGATAACGTAATCGTTATCTGTTCCTGCGTTCTTCAAACTCATGTTCTTGAACTTAACGATACCCTTGTCACCTTCCAGTTTTACAACTTTTACTGTCCATTCTGGCTTGTTGTTTCCTTCTGCACCCCAGAAGTAGATGTTCTTGATGTTTGAAGGAACAGTAGTAGAACCTTCGTCAATTTTGGCACCCTGTGGGAAGATAATGACAACGTCGCTCTGTGTTGCACTTGCCAAGAGGTCTGCGATGGTAGTGTTTGCATCCCAGTTGAGATATTCATAGTTCTCAGGTAACTCCTCTGTAGTGCGGAACTTTAATTCGCCACGTTTCTTATCACCGGCAAAAACTCTTACTGTGTAGCTGTAGTTAGCCTTCAAACCTTCGATATTGTAAGATTTTGCTGTAGCTAAATCTGCACCATTTACCTCAACAGAACCTTCTTCTGCTTCCTCTCCATTACTTACATGATACCATGCGATGCGGGTTACATTGCTAAGGTCTTTATTCTCGCTGAATTCTACTAAAGCAGTTTTGGCTTTAGGAGTAACTTTTGAGATAATCTGCTCAGCCTTTGTTGTAAAGCTCTTATCTTCGAGATATACCCACTTTGAAGTCTTGCCCTCATCATTCATACTACGAAGGCGCAGATAATAAGTAGTTTCTGCTTCCAAACCATCAATAGTAGCTGGTGTTGTTGTCAGGGTTGCAGTCTGACTGTTTGCTGCTGTGCCCAATTCCATCTCGTCATTGAGCTCTTCTGTACTGTATTCCACCTGATAGCTGGTAGTATTAGGTGTTTTGTCGAATGTAATTTCGGCAGAGTTCTCGTCAGGACTTACGCTCAGACTTGTTGTATGGAATAGACGGTCAAATGATGAGTCTACATCCCAATCATTCTGGTCAGCGCAAGAACTGAAAGAAACTGCACCCAGGAGCATGAATGCTCCTGAAAGTGCTATGTTTGTTATTTTATTGAGTTTCATCTTTCTAGTCTTTTATGTTTAGAAACCATAAGAGTTTTGAATCATATTGCGAGAGTCAGCAATAGTAGATGTTGCGATAGGTAACAAATAGCGGTTCTTGACAGTAGTGTTAAGACCTGCACTGATATATGGTAACTTCTTCAAGAGGTTCTCCTGCTTCTTGTTCTCATTGCCTGCTCCCCACCAGTTTGCGCTCTTGTAGCCGCTAGTGCTTGATGGAGCAGCATACCAGCATACAGAATTCATGTCAATGCTGATGTTACCTTCTTCGTCTTTGATCTCCTTATAGTACAACTTGTCAGGATATTCATTGATTTCTTCCTGATACTTTGCCTTGAACTCGTCAATCTTGGAACTCAGGATATTCCAGCGCTCCAAGTCGAACTTGCGGACACCTTCACCCGTGAATTCCCATGCGTTTTCGTCAACAATGGCATTGAAGAAACCTTCTTTGTCTGTTGGCAAACTGTTGACATAATCCTGAGCTGCAGACTTGGCATTCTCTGCAAATGCACGGGTATGAACCAGAGCCAATGCCTGACGTGCAGTCAAACCTGCTCCATCTGTAGCGTCATCAGGACCATTCAGCTCATTGATACACTCAGCATAGTTAAGCAATACCTGAGAATAGCGCATCTTGATTTCGTTGATACCGGTAGGTACCTTTTCGGTACTTGCACAAGCTGCATCTCGCCAGTCTTCAGTCATCTTACGTACGTCCCATTTACCGATGTACAACTCGAATGGTTTATTGCTGTCAAATGTTTCCTTGGTCAAACCACCATTGTTCTTAATCTGATAAGGTACACATGTGATATCGCGGCGGGTATCTTTCTTATCGAATGACCAGAACAAAGGAGCGGTAGTCTTAATCTTACCAGATGAGTTACCCTTAGGACCATATTTGTTGGTCTTTGCTTCAACGCGTACACCTACAGTATAACCACGCTCACCACTCTTGTTCAATCCCATAGGAATTTCGAAAAGGTTCTCCTGATACTCGGTGTCCAGTTTGCGCTGGTTTACAAGATACCATTCGTTTTCAAAGCTTGGGTTCAATTTGTGAACGCCGCTGTTGATAACTTCATTGAGATTCTGTAGGGCAATCTTGTAGAACTTGGTACGGTCAGCCGCAGCAGGACGCTGTGTAGGGTAGGTTGGATCGCTGTTCTCAGCTGCGGTCTCGTAACCCTCTTTTGCAGTCTCACGGATAGCCCAGCCTGCACGTTGCATGGCAATCTGTGCACAGAGAGCATGAGCATAACCTTTAGTTACGTGCTCTGTGGTATAACCATGAGTACCAGCCCAAGGTAAGATTTCTGCTGCGTTCTGAAGGTCTATTATCAGACTCTCCATGATGATGTCACGGTCTGTCTTGCCAATGAATGCATTGTTCAAACTTGGGTCTGTACGATCTGTCTTGAAAGGAACATCACCGAAGTTTTTAATCAGGTCATAGTAACACATAGCACGAATGACAAGAGCTTCTGCCTTGTACTGTTTCATGCTTGTTGCATCAGAACCCTTTGCATCTGCATACTTACCATGGTCTACACCATAGACGATGTTGTTGCAGTTTTCAATAATCTGATACATCTTGTCCCATGCGTCAGTAATCTTTGACCATCCACCTGCTACAGCGTTATAGTTCATAACACCGCGCTCACTTGAGGTCTGGGTAGAAGCGCTGGCATCTATACCATCAATGATTTCGCAGTCACTATTTGCTGTTACAGTGAAAGCCATCACCTGGGCGTATGCTGCATCTTCAGTCAACTGACCATATACCTTATTCAGGGCGAGACCTGTATAATAAGGTGAGTCGAACACATCTGTTCTGTCGTGCTCTGATGGAGAGGTCTGGTCGAGGAAGTCATTACATGAAGTAGCTCCGATGATAAGACCGCCCATCAATATTGATTTGATAATATTTGTTTTCATTGTTTATATCCTCCTTGCGATTAGAATGAAACGTTGACACCGAATACGAAGAGGCGGCTCTTTGGATAAGCTGCATAATCGATGCCTGGGCACATTGGGTTCTTCTTGCTGCTTACGTCAGTTTCTGGGTCAGAACCAGAGTAACTTGTAATGGTAAGCAAGTTGTAACCTGTAACGTAGAAACGCACATTGCTCAAGTACAACTTGTTGACCAGGGCCTTAGGAAGGGTATAGCCAAGTGTTACGTTCTGGATGCGGAGGAATGAAGCGTCCTCTACAGCGTAATCCATCAATGACATGGTTCCAACTACTGCTGGATTCCAGGTACTTGCACCCTGATTCATCTCGTTGAGGCGAGTAATCGCAGCTTCCTGTGTACCATATGCTGCAATAACATCATCTGATCCTGGGTTTGTAGCAATGTTGATACCTGTGTTGAGATCAAGACCTGTATAACGGCCAGTAAAGTCGTTGTTCAGGTTGTAACCCTTACGAGAACCCCAGTTGAAGCAAGAAGCTAACTTAGTACCATTCACAATCTTATTACCGAATGAGTAGTTGCAGAATACAGATGCGTCAAAGCCGTGGAAGGTTGCGTTGATACCGAAACCACCCTGCCATGGAGCTACTGTATTGCCAAGGCGCTTCTTAACGGCATTGCCATCCTCATCTGTTTCGAGTTTGATAGCACCTGGCATCAATTTACCGCCGATGGTCTTATAGCTGTTGTCCTTAATGCCATCACGCAGTGCCCACTGCTTACCATTCCAGATAAGTTCACCATTTGGATTTGTTGTCTCATCGTATGCGGTATAGAAACCATTATACTTATAGCCATATACTTCGCCGAGGCGACCGCCCTCTACTACCTTGAAGTTTTCTCCATCATTGAATGTTGAACCAGCCCACTTGTAGTTCTGATACTCAGATGTGGTGTTCAGCTTGTCGATGTGGTTGCGGTTGTAAGAGATGTTGGCATTCACAGTCAAAGTGAAGTTCTTCTTCTCAATTGCATTATAATTAACAGCGAACTCAAAACCCTTGTTTGAAGTCTGACCAAAGTTCTGATACTGGTAGTTGTAACCTGAAACGGATGTGATAGGTACCTGCATCAACAAGTCCTTGGTAGTGTTCCAGTACAAATCGATAGTACCATTAATCTTGCCGTTAAAGAAACCATAGTCGATACCGAAGTCACGGGTAACGGTAGTTTCCCATTTCAAATCAGGGTTGTAAAGCTTGCTCATATCGAGAATGGTAGAAGACAACTCTCCGAAGTATGGAGTCTTGTCTGTAGCTGTTCCCAATGCATAAGTTGGGTCGATAAGACCAGAGCTGATACGGTTGTTACCAGCTGTACCATATGAGAGACGGAGCTTCAGGTTTGACAACCAGTCTTGAGTATTCTTCATGAACTTCTCATCGCTCATTCGCCAAGCGAAAGCTGCTGATGGGAAGTAACCCCAACGGTTGCCCTTGGCAAACTTAGATGATGCATCGGCACGAAGTGTAGCTGTAAAGAGATACTTTTCGTTGATGGTATAGTTTAAACGACCGAAGAAAGAGAACATGTTGTCTTTTCTTGCGATATTATTTGAGTTAGCCAATGCTGTACCAGAGTTCTGGTTAGCAAGTGCTTCCTTAAGACCGAATGAGGTAGGGAATGCTACAGTTGTAGATGTATATGTCTCATCCTGTGAGCTAGACCACTCATAACCCAAGAGGAAGTTCACCTTATCTTTCTTAAAGAAGATACCCTTGTTGTCGTAAGTGAAGGTGTTGGCGTTACGCCAGTTCTTGTTGTCCTTGCGGTCAATCTCAGTCTGAGGCATACCTGCATATCCGAACTTAGAGTTACGGCTTGCCTTTGTACCCCATGCCTGTTCAGTCTTGGCGAATGTCCAGCCATAGCCAAACTCTGAACGGAAGGTTACATGTTTCCATGGCTTCCAGTTCAAACCGAGATTATAGTTCTGACGGAATGTGCGCTGCTGCTTGTAAGTATCAAGCATACGCTCATATGGACTAGCCTCATAGCTAGAACTTGATTCGTCATCATCTTCAAGACCTGCTGTAATTGGATCGATTGGACGGAAAATGACAGTACGTGCAACGATAGAATTTGCAGCATTGCTCTCGTTGGTGTCTGCACCAGAACCGAGACCGTTCACCTTCTGATAGCTCAAGCGGGCATTGAAGTCAAGGGTAAACCATTTATTGAGTTTAGAATTCAACTTGGCATTGATGTTGTCCTTGCTGTAATCAGAACCAATCATGATACTCTTGTCGTTGGTGCGGGCATAGCTGACATTGAATTTCGTATCCTTAGAACCTCCACTGATACCAACATTGTAAATCTGCTGCAAACCAGTACGTCCAAAGAGGTTGTCCTGATAGTCATTGCCCTTTACTGATTTCCAGATGTCGAGGTCGTCATAGCTACCATACGCTGAAGTCTCACCCAACTCATACTGATACTTAGCATACTCGTATGGGTTAAGAACAGCAACTTCCTTGATAACTTTTCTTACACCAACAGATGCGCCAAAGTTGACCTGAACTTTACCTTCCTTACCACTCTTGGTAGTAACGATGATAACACCATTGGCACCACGGGCACCATAGATGGCTGTTGAAGAAGCATCTTTCAATACGTCGATAGTTTCGATGTCGCTAGGAGCGATATCGCTGATAGAATTTACTGGGAAACCATCAACAATGTAGAGAGGGGAGTTGTCCTGTGAAAGTGAACCACCTCCACGTACACGAATCTTTACATCAGCGTCAGGTGATCCTTCTGTCTGCATGACAGAGACACCGGCCATTTTACCCTGGATGGCCTGTGCTGCGCTTGATACTGGCACATTGGCAATGTCCTTGGCTGATACGGAAGCCACAGAACCGGTAAGGTCCTTCTTCTTCATCGTACCATAACCGATTACTACGACATCGTTGAGGGTGGTGTTGTCATCCTCAAGCTTTACATCGATTGATTCTTTACCTGCAACGCTTACTTCCTTAGCTTTCATACCAATGTATGAAATCTTCAGTTTCTTGCTTTTGCCTTTTAAGTTTACTGTGAAGTTACCGTCAATGTCGGTCACGCCACCATTGCCAGCTACACCTACCTCCATGACAGATGCGCCGATGATTGGCTCGCCCGTATTGTCAGTAACAACGCCTTTTACTGTTTGTGCAGATACACTTGTTACTACGAACATCAGTGCGCCTGCCAAAGCAATTTTCTTTTTTCCCTCAAATCCGCAACCTATTGGGTTTCGTGGGATTTTGCTTGTAAAAGACAAAAA
>JAJXAL010000206.1:0-2970 GCA_021628325.1 Segatella copri
GTCCTTGTCGTCTCCGGCATCACCTTTGCAGCCATTCATCTGGTAACCCGTTCTCATCAGCCATCAGATAAGAACAATACCGAACTCGTGGCATCCCAAAAGGATTCTATCCAGCAGGTTTCTGCTCCTCAGAAATCCAACATAGAAGAAAAGACAGATTCTGCAAGTCTTGCCCAGCTCCCATTGGTTTACGAAAACGCTGAGCTTCAGAATATCCTGACTCCTATCGCCGAGCATTTCCATCTCCAGGTAACTTATCAGAACGAGTCGGCTCGTCACATCCGTCTCTTCCTGCAACTGGAGAAGAACATGAGTCTGGATGATATCATCGAACTGATGAATCATTTTGAGAAAGTGAATATTCGTCATGAAGGTCAAACTTTAATCGTGGAATAAGATGAAAAGATTAAGATATATCATGCTGCTGGCAGGTCTGATGAGCCTTTCTCTTCAGACCATCTATGCCCAACGCATCACCCGCAGCTTCCGCAACACTTCTATGTCAGAAGCGCTCACCATCCTTGCCAAGAGCACCAAGGATTATCGTATCAACTTTATGTATGATGAACTGGAGGATTTTACGGTTACCACGAGTATCGTGAAGCGAACCGCTCCGGATGCCATCCGCCAGATCATGGGCTTCTATCCGATGAAGATGACGATAGATGGCGAGAATATCTTTGTGGAGTGTACGCAGAAGACTCCCACCAAGATGATAGGTCGCATCATCGACAATAAGAAACGCCCTGTAGATTTCGCCAATGTAGCCCTGCTGAATGTTCGTGATTCGTCATTGATAAATGGTGGCGTGACGAATGAGAACGGCCAGTTCGTGATTCCCTGCGGAGCGAGAAAGGCGATAGTAAGAGTAAGTTGCGTGGGCTATCATACCGCTGTTGCTACTTATAATACTGGTAAGATTGGTTCAATTACTCTGAAGGAGGCAACGTTGAACCTGCAGAAGGTGATTGTGAAGGCGGTTCGCCCCAAGACTAAACTGACTCGCGAGGGATTCCAGACCCAGGTGCAGGGTACGATACTGAGTGATGCGGGTATGGTTGCCGACTTGTTGAAGCAGGTTCCAAGAGTGCGTGTAGATAAAGATGGAAACTGCTCGGTGTTCGGAAAAGGCACACCGGAGATTTATGTCAACGGCAGAAAGCTGACCGACAAAAATGAATTGCAAACCATATCTTCCAAGGATGTGAAGAACGTGACGGTTATCACGACTCCTGGTGCGCAGTATGATGCCCAGGTCAATTCGGTGATTCGTATAACCACGGTCAAGAAGCAAGGTTATGGATGGAGTGGTAATTTCCAGGCAAAATATGGTTTTGCCATGAAGAATGCCTGGCAAGAGCAGGCTAATCTCAATTACCGTGTGGGTGGACTGGATGTATTCGGTGGATTGATGTGGTCAGATTCGTATTTCTATGATAAGTTGGGATTGGATGAATATATCAATGGAAATCAGCATCAGATATATCAAAAATCAGTAGGGCGCATTGATTCTAGAGATTATGGACCTGATGCCAATCTGGGTTTCAATTATGAATTCAACGAAAATCATACCATCGGTCTGAAATATAAGTTTGGTTCTGGCTATACCAAGTATTTTACTGATCAGAATAACTATTCCATCTTTCAGGATGGAGTTCACCAGGGAGATGTGAATTATCTCAACGATGAGTCAGATACCAAGCAGACTCCTATTCATCAGGCAGACTTTTATTATGATGGTAAGATAGGCAAGTGGAGTATAGACCTGAATGCATCAGCGTTGTGGAGGACGAAAGACCAGATACAGAAAGCCACCGAAACCAGTTCTGAGTTGGGCGACCAGATTGTATGTTCAGATAGCCATACCAAAGGAAAGTTGCTTGCCGGTAAATTGGTTGTTTCTTATCCTTTGACCGACCAGTTGAACATAGACTTTGGTTCGGAATACACAAATTCTGATAGTCATACCAACAACCAGAACGAGGGTGGTGTGGCTGCATCCAATGATTCCAAAATCAAGGAACAGAACATTGCCACCTTTGCTGAGGCTGCATGGTCGTTGGGAGATTATTCTCTGAATGCCGGTGTGAGATATGAGCATGTGAAATCAGACTATTATGCCGATGGAGTGCTCAATCCGGATATGAGTAGAAAGTATGATAATGTATTTCCTAATGTATCCTTGGGATATGACAAGGGCAAGTGGCATTCTTCGTTGAGTTTTACGGCGAAGACCTATCGACCAAGTTACTTCCGTCTTTCCGGTTATACCCGATATACGAGTCGTCATTCCTATGAAAGCGGCAATCCGAACTTGCGTCCTACGGATGCCTATCATCTGGAATGGGATGCGCAATATTCCTGGCTGAGTTTCTCTGCTGAATATATCTACAACAAGAATGCCTCGGTATATATGATGAAGCCATTCCAGGGCAATAAGGATATAGCCCTGTCATATTACGAGAATGTAGATAAGATTCAGAACCTGAAGTTCTATCTTGAGGCTACTCCTGTGATAGGCTTATGGCATCTTGACTATACGGTAGGTCTGGTCAATCAGTTCTTTAATGCCGAGAAATATGTCAGCGACTATAATGCCAACCGTCCTTCTCTCTATCTGGATTTGGAGAATACCTGGGTATTGCCACATCATTGGAAGGCTCGATTGGAATACTCTTACCAGTCGCGTAATTATAGCGAATTGGGTGTCAACTATGCATGGAATTCCCTGGATGCGTCTATTTCCAAGTCGTTCCTGAACAACCGACTGGTTGTGAGACTGGAAGCAGAGGATTTGCTTCATGGTCAGAACGAGAGTTGGAAATATAATAATTCGTATGCGCACTTCACCAGAACCGGTATAGATAATACCCGCATGTTCTTGGTCAATGTAACTTATAACTTCAATGCCACCAAGAGCAAGTATAAGGGTACGGGTGCTGGTAATGCAGAAAAGAGCAGATTATAGCT
>JAJXAL010000058.1:0-24872 GCA_021628325.1 Segatella copri
TCGAGCGCATGAAGAATATCGTAGATTACAAGCACAAGCTTTCTGAATATAATACGCTGGAGGAGATCCCTGCCGAGGTATTGCGCGAGGCTAAGGTATTGGGCTTCTCTGACTTCCAGATTGGCCGCTTCGTATTGAAGACCAAAGATACCAACATGGAGAAGGAGGTGCTGGCAGTTCGTACCCAGCGTAAGAAGTTGAACATTCTTCCTGCCGTAAAGCGCATCCCTACTGTGGCTAGTGAGCATCCTGACCTTACTAACTATCTCTACATGACATACGCTGTAGAGGGTTACGACATCAACTACTACAAGAACGAGAAGTCTGTCATCGTTCTCGGTTCGGGTGCTTACCGCATCGGTTCTTCTGTAGAGTTCGACTGGTGTTCAGTAAACGCCATCAACACAGCCCGCAAGTTGGGTTACAAGTCAATCATGATCAACTACAACCCGGAGACCGTATCTACCGACTACGATATGTGCGACCGTCTCTACTTCGATGAGCTTTCATTCGAGCGTGTACTCGATGTCATCGACCTGGAGTCACCACGTGGTGTGATTGTTTCTGTAGGTGGTCAGATTCCAAACAACCTGGCTATGAAGCTTCATCGCCAGTCTGTGCCAATCCTGGGTACATCTCCTGTCAACATCGACCGTGCCGAGAACCGCGGTAAGTTCTCTGCCATGCTCGATAAGTTGGGTATCGACCAGCCTAAGTGGAGCGCCCTCACCTCTATGGAGGATGTTCAGAAGTTCATCGACGAGGTAGGCTATCCTGTTCTCGTTCGTCCATCCTACGTTCTTTCCGGTGCAGCCATGAACGTTTGCCACGATGATGATGAGTTGCGTCGCTTCCTGGAGGCAGCTTCTGAGGTTTCCAAGGAGTACCCAGTGGTTATCTCCCAGTTCATGACAGAGACCAACGAGATTGAGTTCGACGGTGTGGCTCAGAACGGTGAGATTGTAGAGTATGGTATTTCAGAGCACGTAGAGTATGCAGGTGTTCACTCAGGTGATGCCACCATGACCTTCCCTGCCCAGCAGATTTCCTTCGCTACAGCCCGTCAGATTAAGAAGATTTCACGTGCCATTGCCAAGGAGCTCAATATCTCTGGTCCTTTCAATATCCAGTACCTGGCTAAGGGGCGCGATGTGAAGGTAATCGAGTGTAACCTCCGTGCATCCCGTTCATTCCCATTCGTGAGCAAGGTATTGAAGCGCAACTTCATCGAGACGGCTACCCGCATCATGCTCGATGCTCCATATCAGAAACCGGATAAGTCTGCTTTCGATATCGACCGTATGGGTGTGAAGGCATCCCAGTTCTCATTCGCCCGCTTGCAGAACGCCGACCCAGTTTTGGGTGTAGATATGAGTTCTACCGGTGAGGTAGGCTGTATGGGTGATACTTTCGAGGAGGCATTGCTCAACTCATTGATTGCCACCGGCTACAAGATTCCTTCTAAGGACAAGGGCATCATGCTTTCAAGCGGTGGTGCGAAGGAGAAGGCTTCTCTGCTCGACGCTGCCCAGGCGCTGGTGAAGAATGGTTACACCATCTACGCTACAGCCGGCACAGCGAAGTTCCTGAACGAGAACAACGTGAAGGCTACAGCCGTAGGATGGCCTGATGAGGACCACAAGGATCTTCCTAACGTGATGCAGATGATTGCTGACCACAAGTTCGACCTCATCGTCAACATTCCTAAGAATCACACCAAGCGTGAGTTGACCAATGGTTACAGAATCCGTCGTGGCGCCATTGACCACAACATTCCTCTGTTCACCAATGCCCGTCTGGCTTCCGCCTTCATCGAGGCATTCTGCACAATGAGCCAAGACCAGTTGCAGATTAAGAGCTGGCAGGAGTACGAGTAATTTCCCACAGATTTCACAGATTTTCACAGATCTCACAGATTTATATGAATACGCCCTGTAAGGCAAGGCACAAGTTCTAGATTGTGCTCAAGCCTTACAGGGCTTTTTTATTCTCTGCCATGAGAAAAAGAAGGCGAAATGATGGCTTTCTCATTATTTTATTGTACCTTTGCAAACAGAAATAAGAATAAAACATGATAGTTTGTATAGCAGAGAAACCGAGCGTGGCTAAGGATATCGCCCGAATCATCGGGGCTACCACGGCACGCGACGGTTATATGGAAGGTAATGGTTACCAAGTAACATGGACCTTCGGCCACCTTTGTGAGCTGAAGGAACCGGATGATTATACTCCGATGTGGAAACATTGGAGCCTTTCGGCGTTGCCGATGATTCCACAGCGATTCGGCATCAAGCTCATCAACGATGAAGGCATCAAGAAGCAGTTTGCTACCATCGAGAAACTGATGCAGGCTGCCGACAGCATCATCAACTGCGGTGACGCCGGACAGGAAGGAGAGCTTATCCAGAGATGGGTGATGCAGAAGGCACAGGCGAAATGCCCCGTCAAGAGACTGTGGATTTCGTCCATGACCGATGAAGCCATCAAGCAGGGATTCCAGGAACTGAAAGACCAGGGGGAATATCAGTCACTCTATCTTGCCGGACTTTCCCGTGCCATCGGCGACTGGATTCTCGGTATGAACGCCACCCGACTTTATACATTGAAATACGGACAGAACCGGCAGGTGCTCAGCATCGGTAGAGTGCAGACCCCTACCCTTGCCCTCATCGTAAACCGCCAGAAGGAAATCGACAACTTCGTTTCAGAACCTTACTGGGTACTCGCCACCATCTACCGCGACACCCAGTTTACCGCCACCAGCGGCAAGTTTACCAGCAAGGAGGAAGGCGAGAAGGCTTTCAGCACCATCGCCGGCAAACCCTTCACCGTTACCGATGTAAGCAAGAAGAAGGGAAACGAGGCGCCACCTCATCTCTACGACCTCACCTCGCTGCAGGTAGATTGCAACAAGAAGTTTGCTTACTCTGCCGATATTACGCTGAAGCTCATCCAGAGTCTCTACGAGAAGAAGTACACCACTTATCCTCGTGTAGATACCCAGTTCCTGACCGACGATATCTATCCGAAATGTCCGCAGATTCTGAACGGAGTAAGTCAGGCAAAGATCATGAGTCAGCAGAAATACCTCCCGCTCATCCAGCAGCTCGCAACAATCAGCAAGAAATTGCCGAAGAGCAAGAAGGTTTTCGACAACAGTAAGGTAACCGACCACCACGCTATCATCCCAACCGGTGTTCCGCCAACCGGACTCACCGATATGGAGGCAAACGTGTATGATCTCATCGCCAAGCGCTTTATCAGCGTATTCTATCCGGACTGTAAATTCTCCACCACCACCGTTTTGGGCGAAGTCATCAACGAAGACGGACCGAAACCGGAAAAGATAGAGTTTAAGGTGAGCGGTAAGGAGATTCTCGAACCGGGCTGGCGAGTAGTCTATGCCAAAGATGTAAAGAATGCAGATGACGATGATGCTTCAGATAACGCCAACGGAAATGCAGACTCAGGAAACGGCGCCAAGAAGGAAGTGGTAGAAGAAAGAACCCTCCCATCCTTCACAAAAGGCGAATCGGGAGAACATCAGCCTACCCTGACGGAGAAATGGACCACGCCACCTAAGTATTATACCGAGGCAACCCTGCTCCGTGCGATGGAGACAGCCGGTAAATTCGTAGAAGACGAAGAACTTCGTGCTGCATTGAAGGAGAACGGAATCGGCCGACCTTCCTCCCGTGCCGGCATCATCGAGACCCTCTTCAAGCGCCACTACATCCGTCGCCAGCGCAAGAATCTGATGGCAACCCCGACAGGCATCGAACTCATTGACACCATCCATGAGGAACTGCTGAAGAGTTGCGAACTGACCGGTATCTGGGAGAAGAAGCTCCGCGACATCGAGCACAAGACCTACGATCCTGCCGACTTCATCAACGGACTGAAAGAACAGATCAACAAGATAGTCATCGATGTATTGTCAGACAACAGCAACCGGAGAGTGACCATCATGACAGAGGAAGACCTCAAGAAGAAACCGGCTGCCAAGAAAACTCCAACCAAGAAAGCTCCTGCCAAGAAAGCCGATAAGGCTGCAGCACAGAATACAGATTCTCAGAATGCTCCTGCTCAGCCGGCTCCAGCTGCCGACCCAATGGTTGGCAAGCCATGTCCGCTTTGCGGCAAGGGCGTCATCATCAAGGGCAAGACCGCCTATGGCTGCAGCAACTGGAAGGCAGGCTGCCAATATCGCCAGCCATTCTCACAGATGTAAATCAATATGAAACAAATAAGATTTTATCAAATCATAACAGCAATCAGCTGCCTCTTTCTGATAAGTTGCGGCATTGAACAGAACCTGAAGAAAGCAGACAAGCATCTTTCTTTAGGCGAATACTACGATGCGGCAACCCAATATAAAAAGGTGTACATCAAGACACCTACCAAAGAGCGGGCTGCCCGGGGCAAGGTGGCTCTGAAGATGGCACGCTGCTATGATAAAATCAACAGTACACCGAAGGCACTGGCTGCCTACAGCAATGCCATCCGGTACAAGCAGGCTGACCTCAACGACCGTCTGGCTTACGCCCGGCTTCTCCTGAAGAACGGAAGTTACAAACAGGCTGCCAAGGAATTCGAATTCCTGCTCGATTCCATGCCCGACAACATACTGGTAAAGAACGGACTCGAATCGGCACGAAAAGCCCCTGTCTGGAAGAAGGAAGGAAGCCGGTACAAGGTAAAGCGAATGGATGTTTTCAACTCCCGAAGAGACGACTATTCGCCTATGTTCCTCAGCGATGACTACAGTCAGCTCTATTTCACCTCAACCCGTAACGAAGCACAGGGCAGCGACCTGAACGGAGTAACGGGAACGAAATCTGCCGACATCTTCTTCTCAGAAAAGGATGACAAAGGCAAATGGAGCAAACCGGAAGCCATAGGAACCGGTCTCAACACCGATTACGAAGAGGGCGCATGCTGCTTTACCCCAGACGGCAAGCAGATGTACCTCACCCAGTGTACCACCGACCCCGCATCGCCCCGCTATGCCCAAATCGTCACCTCCAACCGCTCAGACGCAGCCTGGAGTAAGCCTTCGAATCTGGAAATCAGCAAAGATACACTCAGTTGTTTTGCCCATCCAGCCATCTCTCCTGATGGCGAATGGCTCTATTTCGTATCAGATATGCCTGGCGGAAAAGGCGGTCTCGACATCTGGCGAGTGCGCATCACTCCTGCCGGACTGGGTGGTGTAGAGAACCTGGGCGAACCTATCAACACCCCAGGCGACGAGATGTTCCCTACCTTCCGTCCTAACGGCGACTTCTACTTCAGCAGCAACGGTCATGTGGGAATGGGCGGACTCGACATCTATATCGCCAAAGTGAATTCCATCACCCGGAAATATGAACTCACCCACCCCGGCTATCCGCTGAATACAGAAGCCGATGACTTCGGAATGACTTTCGAGGGTCTCCACAACCAGGGTTTCTTCTGCTCTAACAGAAAAGACGGAAGAGGCTACGATCATATCTACTCCTTCGAGAATCCGGAGATTGTTACCACGATGAAGGGATGGGTTTACGAGAAAGACGGTTATGAACTGCCTGCCGCAGAGGTGAGAATCGTAGGCAACGACGGAACGAACAGGAAACTATCCGTCAAGGGCGACGGTTCGTTTGTTCTGCCTATCAATCCACATGTCGACTACCTGGTGATGGCATCCTGCAAAGGGTACCTCAACCACAAGGAAGAACTTCGGGTTGATTCGGCTAAAGAGAGTAAGGAATACGTGCTCCAGTTCCCGCTGGCTTCCATCACAGCCCCTGTACTCATCGACAACATCTTCTACGATTTCGACAAGGCAACCCTTACCGAAGCCAGTACAACAGCCCTCGACCAGCTGGTAATGCTGCTGAAAGAGAACCCGCACGTTACCATCGAGCTCAGCGCCCATTGCGACTACAAGGGAAACAGCGAATATAACAAGCATCTGTCTCAGCGCCGCGCCCAATCGGTAGTAGATTATCTGATAAAACACGGCATAGAGAAAGAGCGCCTCACCCCTGTGGGCTACGGCAAGGAGAAGCCGAAGAATGTGCGCAAGAAACTCACCGAGAAGTATCCTTGGCTCAAGGAAGGCGATGTGCTCAGCGAAGAATTTATCCTGAAGCAGAGCAAGGAGCATCAGGAAATCTGCAACCAGCTGAACCGCCGAACCGAGTTCAAAGTGCTACGCACTACCTATAAATTGTTTTAGAAACCGATATCATAAGCATAGGTGCTCTACTGAAAAAGTAGCAGCACCTATTTGTTTTTCTATATTCAGCAATATTAAATCTTCGTTCAAAGACATTGAATGTCCGTTCAAAGTCATTGAATGTCCGTTCAAAGACACTGAACGGACATTCAAAAGCTTTGAACGGAGATTTCAAGAGCATAAAGATGATATTTATAGTAATAAAAAACTCTTTCTATTAGCACTAAAAACTATTCTGCTAATAGAAAGAGTTGATCATTCATACAATTGATATCAGGGAAGAAGCCTACTGACGTGCATCAGCCAGTTCATTATATCCCCAAACCATGATGAGGACAACGATGCCAGCCAGCACCATCAGGAGATTCTGAGAGTGGGCGATGGAATCTGCCACATGCGTAAGCGCACGGGAGCCGGAAAGGAGGAAATCTATCTTCATAGAGAAAAGCCATCCCTGAATCTGCTCCCATCCCTGACAGACTACTGCTATGATGATGCCTGCTGCCACACAGGCTGCCGTCCATAAATGTTCCAGGCGCTGGCGCTTAACCAGCGACATCGCAGTATCAGTTTCGGGTAAAGCTGGCAAGGCATGCATCACCCTATCGGAGAATCCGTCATCGGGAATCTCAGACATCTGGCAATCAGCAAAGAACTGCTGCAAGAGCTCTTCATCCTGAAGGCTCAACGGTTCCCCTTTCATGCTCTCCAACTTCTTATCATTTATCTTATCGGTCATAACCATTCTGTTTTAAGTAACTTGCAAGTTTCTGTTTTCCTCGAGAGAGATGCGACTTGATGGTGCCTTGCGCCATTCCCGTCACCTCTGCAATCTTATCTATAGAGAGTCCATCCATCAGCTGCAGCGTGATGCATGTACGTTCATTTTCGCTCAAAATCTGTAGTGCCTTGAGCAAATCCATCTTTAATCCGGCATGGGCGCCCTGTGCATTCTTACTGGAAACGGCAGGCGTATCGATGTCCTGCGTCTCCTTATGGCTGCGGGTATAATCATACCATACATTATAGGCGATGCGGTAGAGCCAGGTGGAGAAAGAGGCTGTACCCCTGAAACCGGACAGATGGGTATATGCCTTGACAAAGGTATCCTGAGCCAAGTCGTCACTCAGCTGCGCATTCCCCAGCGTCTGCCGCAGGAAGAACCCACGAATGGGTGACTGATACTTCCTGACCAGCAGGTCGAACGACTTGCGATCATGAAGCATCACCACCTTCGTGACGAGAGAGATATCGGATAACTTTTCCACCTTATATATATTAACTAATAATTGTTGTTCTTTTCCTTGTGACTTCCCCTCCTATTGAGAAGCCATGATATATTGAATGTCGGCTGCTAGACCGGAGTACCATTATAGCCCGTGCCCTGGTCGCCATGACGGTTCTTCCACCAGTCCTTGATGGCAGGAAGCGAGCCGATAACAGTCTGACCGATGCCATAGAAGAAGACCAGGGCTCCGATGCCAGCCAGGAAATCAGCATCCCACCAGGCAAACATGGCGCATAAGCCGGCTCCCAGGAAGGCATTTCTCAATCCCCGTTTCACGAGATACTCATCGCTCTGCTTGTCTATCGGCCGGTCGCTTTCCGGAACATTGATGCCCTTCTCCATCGCCATTTCCGCCAGTTTCATCCGGTCGTTGTGGCGGCGAATCAGATATCTGATAACCAGAAATACGATGATCAGCGGAGCAAAGACAAACAGCAGACCGAAGATGATACAGAAAATGATCATAACAGCCAGCGCTCCGCCACCAAATACCGAACCGATGAAATCGAACGGATCATCATAGTTGTCTAAACTGTATCTAGAATGAACAGATCTATTATCATTCTCATCATAATCATCATAGTTAGCCGAATCTGTACTGGTTGTATCAGAATAAGCCTCCAACGCCTCGTCGTCTTTATCCTTCGAAGCAGATGGCTGTGCGGCAGATGCAGGAGCAGCCTTTGAATCTACCTGTTGGGTAGTTGGATGATAACGATGTTTTGGAGCAGAAGACGCCAAAGACACTTGGGTGGCTCCGATGCTCATAACGAGCGCTAATGCCAATATTGCTTTCTTCATATCATTATTTTTTATTGTTTTACCTTGTTATTTTGAAAAATTTCTGCTTCTTAGACGCATCTCTTCGCGATTTAGTTGCAAAGAAACGAAAAATTTCTTATTTTTGCAAACAAATTAAAGAAAAAGAGACAGAATGAAGACATTACCTGAAGATTTCAGAACATATACGCAGGCGCTGATGGGCGAAAAGCTGTATCAGCGTCTGGAGCATGCTATCCTTGAAGAGGAGGCACCAACCAGTATCCGCATCAATCCTTTTAAATGCAAGGATGCTGATGGCGAACCGATTCCCTGGTGTCCGGAAACCGGCCGTTATCTCTCTACGCGTCCCGGATTCACCTTCGATCCGCTGCTGCATGCCGGCTTATACTATGTACAGGAAGCCTCATCCATGTTTGTTGATATGGCTATCCGACAGTACGTAAAAGAACCGGTGATGATGCTGGATCTCTGTGCTGCCCCTGGCGGAAAGTCGACTGCCGTAAGGGCTGCCTTGCCGGAAGGGAGTCTGCTTTTCAGCAACGAACCGATGCGCACCCGCTCACAGATTCTTGCCGAAAACGTACAGAAGTTCGGTCATCCGGATATGATTGTTACCAACAACTATCCCCGCGATTACAAGAAATCTAAGTTGCAGTTTGATGTGATCCTTACCGATGTTCCCTGCTCCGGCGAAGGAATGTTCCGCAAAGATGAAGGGGCTATCGGCGAATGGAGTACCCAGAATGTGAACAGCTGCTGGCAACTGCAGCGCGAAATCGTATCGGATATTTGGAACTGTCTGAAGCCAGGCGGTATCCTGATTTATTCTACCTGCACCTTCAATGCACACGAAGATGAGGAGAACGTGGACTGGATATGCGAAGAACTTGGCGCAGAAGTGATGGCACTGGAGGGTGTAGAAGATGCATGGAACATCACCCGCAACCTCACGGGCACCGACTTTCCGGTTTACAGGTTCATTCCTGGCGTTTCGCGAGGCGAAGGTCTGTTTATGGCGATTCTGAAGAAAGAGGGCGAATGGGAAGCAGGTTCTTCAGCCAAGGAGAACAGGAAGGATAAGAAGAAGAAAGACAAGAAGGTGGCTAAAGGAAAGGGACCGGAGATTCCTGACGGCTGGCTGAAGGCTGATACGGAATGGATGCCTGCAGAAAGCAACGAGACGGTTTACGCCATTCCGGGCAGATGGAAAGACATCTACGACCAGGCTGAAAAGAACCTGAAGGTGCTGCATGCAGGTGTGAAACTGGGAACAGACAAGGGAAAGGGTCTCATTCCCGACCAGGCTCTCGCTCTCTCTACGATGCTCAACAAAGATCACTTCCCTCAGGTGGAGTTATCCTACGAAGATGCCATCCGCTACCTTCGCAAGGAGGCTGTGAATCTGCCTGCCGATACGCCTAAGGGTTATGTACTGGTAACCTACAGACAGGTTCCGATAGGCTGGGAAAAGAACATCGGCAACCGTGCCAACAACCTCTATCCGCAGGAGTGGAAGATCAAGAGCAGCCATGGGACGGGAGAGCTGTTTATAGTTAATAGTTTATAGTTAACAGTTTACAGCAAGAATGAATAATTCAACACTCAACATTTAACATTAAAATAAAAAATGCTTAGCATCATCGCCTGTATATCAAAAGTGCATAGAGCTATCGGGTACAAGAACCGGTTGCTCTACGCCATCCCATCGGACATGACCCGATTTCGTATGCTCACAACTGGACATACGATCATCATGGGCAGGAAGACATTTGAGTCGCTGCCGAACGGAGCCTTGCCCAACCGCCGTAATATTGTTATCTCGAAGACAAAAGAGCAGATAACAGGGTGCGAAGTATGCAGCTCTCTGGAAGAAGCGCTGGTAGCAAGGAAAGAAGAGGTTGGAAACAAAAAAACGGTTGGAAGCAAAGAAGCTTCAGATGAATGTTTCATCATCGGAGGAGCCAGCATATATGAACAGGCTTTGCCTTTTGCAGACAAGCTTTATCTCACAATCGTAGAAAAGGAGCCTGAACATGCCGATACCTTCTTTCCGGAAATCAATCCGGCAGAATGGGAAGTGACAGAAAAAGAAATGAGGAATGAAAACGGCTTGCCGTTCACATTCCTCACCCTTTATAGAAAGCAGTAATCCCGCAGGGAGCTACTGCTTTTTTTTCTTTTTATATCTTATTTCTCTGCTGCAGCCTCCTCATCAGTTTCCTCTTCATCATCGTTGAAAGTCTTGAGGTCCTGCATAGAAAGCTGACGGTTGATAGATGCATTGAAAGAGATGATGGTCTCGCTGCGAGACAATCCCAGTGGCTGCAACTTGTCGTGGATGATTTCCAGGAGATGGTGGTTGTTCAGCGCATAAATCTTGATAAACATATCAAAGCCGCCTGTAGTATAGTGACACTCTACAACCTCAGGAATCTTCTTCAACTCCTCTACAACCTGGTCAAACTTCTCAGGCTCCTTCAGATAGAGTCCCATATAAGCACAAGTTTCGTAACCTATCTTTTCTGGGTCAATGATGAATTGTGAACCCTTGATGATACCAAGATTTGTAAGTTTAGCAACACGCTGATGAATGGCAGCACCGCTCACATTGCAAGCGCGTGCCACTTCCAAAAATGGAATACGGGCATCCTGAGAAATCAGCTTCAGAATCTGCCTATCTAATGAATCTAAAATTTGTTTTGCCATAATACTAATAATTTGCGTGCAAAGATAATACAAAAAATTAATAAAAGCAATTTTTTAAGAGAAAAACATGATAAATTAATATTATTTTCCATTTTCTGTGGCAGAATAACTGATTTTTAGTGCTTTTGCCTGGCGCAAAGCCTGCTTTACGTCGGTTATCACACCCATCTTGGTTTCCTGGTCTGCTTTGATTGATACGGTCATCAGCTTCTGGTCTTCCGGCGACATACGCTTCTTTTCTGCCGAAATGTAATCCATCACTTCGGGAGCCGAAGCAAACTTATCATTCAACTGAATCTGGGTACCGGTACCATACTTTGCCTGCATTTCTTTGGTTGGCTTACCTATATAGATATGGCTCACCGCCGATTTCTTGGTCAGGCGGGTGAGTTCCTTGCCTTGTGGCAAACGGCAGTCTACCTTCAAGGTAACCTGGCGCATGTGGGTAACAATCATAAAGAAGAACAGTACGGAGAAAATGAGGTCTGGCAGAGAAGATGTATTCAACCCTGGCACTTCATGCGATTTCTTATGAAAATTCATCATTGTTTACCTCCTTTCTGCTGTTCTGTAGCTGTTTCTATAGAATTTTCTTCCCCTTGCTTTTCTTCAGCATTGGCATCAACACGCTGGTCGGCATGAGTCATTGCGTTGGCATACGACTCTGTGATGCGCTGCGGACAGATGTTGCGCACCTGTTCTTTCTGGTCATTGTTCAAGAGGGCATAATCCCTGTGATATTTCTTCTGGGCTGTTTCGTTGCGTAGCTGGCTATATGCTTCCATCAGCTGATTCTGCATCTGGAAATAGAGATTATAGTCGGCATCGCGGTCACTCTCGATAGAGATGAGATGTTTCTTGCCCAGGCGGTGTACAAAGCGGATGGTTTCTTCCTTGAGCAGGCTCACCTGCATCGGCTTACCGTTGACCAAAAGCGTATCGCCAGCCGTCAGGCGCAGCTCCATGAGGTTAGCCTTGTCTACCACCGTCTGCTGCTGTTCCTTCTTCTGCGGTTCAGGTGAAGGGAGTTGGCGCAACAGTCCCTTATCCACATCCATTGATGTGGTGACAAGGAAGAATATCAACAGCATGAACGAGATGTCGGCTGTAGATGTGGTATTCAGTCCCGGGGTTTCGTGTTGCTTCCTTCTAATCAGCATATTTAATCCTTATTTATAGAATAGAGAGCCCAAAGCACTCTCTTTAGTCTTTCTTTCGAATATAACGTGTGGCACCGAAACAGACGGCACCGATTCCTGCCACCAGCATCAGGAGCGATGTGATGACAAACATATCTGAAAGTTTGAGCCAGAGCCAGTCGGCATAATTCTCGCCATTGATGAGCATCGGAGCAGAACCGCCCCAAAAGAAGGTAAGCAGCAAAACTGCCAAAGTTCCGATCCATGTGATGCGGAAGATGCGACGCACGGGAATGCCATTCACTACAGCCTCCGACTTGCTGCTGCGATAATCTCTGATCATAGAAAAGACAGCCAGTCCCACACCTCCTATCAGGAAGAGCCACATCAGCAGGATGAGCACATCGGTAAAGAGAGGCGCATTAAAGTCGGGGTTCTCTTCGAAAGGCAAATCGTAGCCTACCAAAAAGAACAGACCGAAAACCAGCACCGCCAGTCCTATCATAATATAGAACACCTGCTGCGATATCTTTTCGGCCGACTTCGTCTTCTGCTTTGAAAATTGAAATTTAACCATTTCTCTCTTCGTTTATTTATTCTTGGCAATAATATCCATTAAAGTAACCGCCGACTCCTCCATCTGACTTGTCAGGTGCTCTACCTTAGAAAGGATGTAGTTATAGAAAACCTGAAGGATGAGGGCTACGATGATACCGAAGATAGTAGTGATGAGCGCCACTTTCATACCCGAAGCAACGATAGTAGGACTGATATCGCCCGCCTGCTGAATCTGGTCGAACGACATAACCATACCAATCACGGTTCCGAGGAATCCGAGCGATGGCGCCATAGCGATAAAGAGTTTGATCCAGGAGCAGCCTTTCTCCAGATTAGCCGCCTGAACGGTACCATATCCGCTCACCGAGCGCTCGATATCATCAAGACTCTCGCTGATATGCATCAAACCCTGGTAGCAGATAGAAGCCACCGGTCCGCGGGTATTCCGGCAGAGCGTCTTAGCCCCTTCCACATCTCCCGCCGCCACCTTCTGGTCGATATCCTGCATCAACTTCTTGGCGTTGATTTCAGAGAGACTCAGATAGATGATGCGCTCGATACAGAAAGCCATACCCACGATGAGGGCGATGGCAACGAGAGACATAAATCCCGCATTACCCTCTATAAACTTTGTCTTAAGAGCTTGATGAAATCCCATGTTCTCTTCTTGAGCCATCATAGGCAGAGAACACATCCATGTGAAAACCAATATTGCAAAACGTGCAATAGCTGTATTTTTCTTCATATACCTTATTATATATATAAAAGCGGAAAGAGGGGGATTCGAACCCCCGAACCGGTTTTGCCGGTTACACGCTTTCCAGGCGTGCCTCTTCAGCCACTCGAGCACCTTTCCATATTCCGAAGAACTCTTCTTAATCGCCGCAACATGCTGCTGCAACAATTTCGAAGTGCAAAATTATTGCTTTTCCTCCGAAATACCATAACTTTCATTGTTTTTTTATGTTTATTTAAGGAGTTTTGAACGCTTGCGTCCTATACTTGCGATACGGATAGCGGGAAAACCCGCTCTGCATTGAGGTTGGTCTGTCGGGCAAACTCCTCTTCGCTTATGCCATAAGCCTTGGCGAGCGTCTTCATCACTTCTACCACAAAAGCACTCTCGTTACGCTTGCCGCGATAAGGAACAGGCGCCATATACGGACTATCGGTCTCCAGAACGATGCGATCCAGAGGAACTACAGCAGGGAGGTCTTCTCTGAGATGGCTGCTCTTGAAAGTAGATACGCCACCGACGCCCAATACAAACTTATCGAAGGAGAGCAGTTCTTCTGCCTCCTTCTGATTGCCCGTAAAGCAATGGAAGACGCCACCCGGCAGTTCTTTCTCATACTTTCTGAGCAGATGCACCATCTCGTTCTGCGCCTTGCGGCAATGAATCATCAGCGGGAGCTGGGTTTCTACCGACCATTTTACCTGTTCCTCGAAAGCCTCGAGCTGCTCGTTTTCGAACTCACGGCTCCAGTAATAATCAAGTCCTACCTCTCCGATGGCGATCAAGTCAGAAAACTGAGGAGAACCCGCCTGACAGGCATTACCGATCATGCGATGCTCCTCCAGTATCTTCCGGAGTTCAGCCAGCTGTTCCTTCCAGTCAGCCTTCACCTCTTCAGGATGCAGACCAATCATCGGATAAGCATAGCCCGGATATTCCTTGCTCAATGCCAGTACCGCATGTGTGGTCTTCACATCGATGGCAGGCAAGAACACCTTGCCTACCCCCGCTTCCTTGGCACGGGCGAAAGCCTCCGCCCTATCCTCATCAAACTCCTCCGCATCAAAATGCGTATGTGTATCTATGACTTTGAACATTGAACATTGAACTTTGAACTTTGAACTTTATGATTAGTACTGTCGCTTCATCATTTTCTGAGCATACTTAGCCAGTTCTTCCTTGCGCTCAGCAGGCACATTCACGGCATCCAGATACTTCTTGCTCTGCTCGAAATAATAAGCAATCTTATCCTGCGCCATTTTGTCGATACCTATCTCGTTGTAAAGACGGGTAACGGCAGCCACCTTCTCCTTGCGGTCGAAATCCTTGGCATCCACCCATTTCTGCAGTTCTGCACGCTGAGCGTCGTTGGCATGGTTGAAGGCATTGATGAGCATGTAAGTCTTCTTGTTGGATGTGATATCGCCACCAATCTCCTTACCGAACACCTTGGTATCGCCGTAAACATCGAGGTAATCATCCTGCAACTGGAACGCCAATCCTATCTGCTCGCCAAACTTATACAGGTTCTCTGCATCCTCATCAGAAGCATCGGCAAGGATAGCACCCATCTTCAGGGCACAAGCCAGGAGAACGCTGGTCTTGAGGCGGATCATCTCGATATATTCCTCCTCCTTCACATCGTTACGGTTTTCAAACTCCATATCAAACTGCTGACCTTCACCAATTTCCAGAGCAGTGGTCGTAAAGAGTTTCAACACCTTGGCAAGATGCTTTTCATCACATTGAGCCATACGTTCATAAGCCAGAACGAGCATGCTGTCGCCCGAAAGGATTGCCGTATTGGCATCCCATTTCTTATGAACCGTTTCATGACCGCGACGCAAATCAGCATTGTCCATCAGGTCATCATGCAGCAAAGTATAGTTATGATAAGTTTCCAGGGCAACGGCATTCATCAGAATCTTCTCAGGATTGTCCTTGAAAAGATTGTAGCCCAGAAGCATGAGCGTAGGACGAATACGCTTGCCACCCATAGAAAGAACGTATCTGATAGGCTCATAAAGAGACTTTGGCTTTCTTTCGTAAGGCAAATTAGCCAGAAACTCATTTACCATGCTTAAAATTTCATCTGCTGTCTTCATAATAATGTATAATTTATAATGTATAATTTACAATGAACAATTTATAATTTATAGCTGGAACACTACCGGGATGGCAATCATCGTGCGACAGACCTTGCCTTTATCGATGCCCGGCTTCCACTTCGGCATCATCTTCATCACCCTCAAAGCCTCGTTGTCGAGCAATGGATCTACCGAAGTGCTTACCTTGATATTGGCAACACTTCCATCCTTGTTTACGATAAAGGATACCACTACGGTTCCCTGAATCCTACTCTTCTGGGCAGCTACAGGGTACTTCAGGTTCTTGGTAAGCCACTGCATGAAGGCAGACCAGCCACCAGGAAACTGCGGTATCTTCTGCACGACGGTCAGTTTGATAGGAGCCTCAGCTCCCGGATTCTCAATGGGAGTTTCAGGAACCGCTTCCTTCACCTCAGCTCCATCCACTACACCCGAGCCGTCGCCGATAACCAGTTCGCTGGTTGTAGAACTGATTTTCTGCGGTGCCTTCTGAGTCTGTTGCTCGGCAGCCTTCACTTCCTGAGTAATTGACTTAGAAGCAGGAGCCGAAACAGCCTCTGCACTCACCATATCTTTCAGGTCGGGACGAGCCGACATTTCCAGATCCTGTGAAAGATCTTCCATCGATTCCGACAAGTCATCATCTCCCTGCGGACCTTTCTGATATTGGAGTCCTACGAAGATGAAAGTAAAAGCCAGCAGCAAACCTAGCAGGAAAAATGTAACCCGCTTATCTTCCAGTTGTGCGCTATTTGATTTCTTAATTTCCACAATAAAAACCGTTTAAAATCGTTATTTCCTACGAAAACATTGCAAAATTACTTCTTATTATTGAAAAAAGCAGTATCTTTGCCAAAGAATTAGAAAATTTAAATGAAAAAATATGTAATTTCCGCAATATTGACGCTTTTTGCGACAATTATTGATGCTCAAGAGAGCCAAACGGGGTATAATTTCCTTCGCTTGCCGGTGAGTGCTCACGCAGCTGCTCTGGGTGGCGACAACATCACCTTGATAGAAGATGATGAGGCACTCATATTCCATAATCCGGCTCTCCTGTCATCAGTAAACGACAAGACGGTCAATCTCAATTATATGAACTATATGTCGGGGGTGAACACTGCCTCGGCTAGTTTCAACCGTATTGTCAACGACAAGGCTTCGTGGGCTGTTTCGGCTCAGCTTGTTGACTACGGCAAGATGAAAGAGACGGATGAGAACAACATCCAGATGGGTGAGTTCTCGGCAAAGGATATTGCCGTTGCGGGTTACTTCTCTTATATGCTCGGTGAAAAGTTTGCGGGTGGTATTGCCGCCAAATTCATCACTTCGTATATTGGCGATTACAATTCTATCGCTGTGGGAGTGGATCTGGGTATCAACTATTACGACCCTGAAACGGAATGGTCGGTTTCATGTGCGGCAAAGAACCTGGGTGGACAGCTGAAAGCTTACGACAATGAATATGAGAAGATGCCGATCGACCTGCAGTTGGGTGTGACGAAACGCTTCGCCAACGCACCGTTCAGGGTATCAGCCACACTGGTCAACCTGAACCATTGGGACAGCAGTCTTCGTGATCATGCCGTAGTAGGTGCCGACATTCTGCTTTCGGAGAGCCTGTGGATAGGTGCCGGCTACAACTTCCGGAGAGCCAACGAGATGAAAATCAGCACCTCAGAAGATGAGGAAAGCAGTCATGGAGCCGGTTTTTCTGTGGGTGGCGGTATCAACCTGGAGCGCTTCCATCTGAACGTTGCCTACGGCAAATATCACGTCAGTAGCAGCAGCCTCATGCTGAACGTAAGTTACAGATTATAAATTGTACATTATAAATTATACATTAAAGTTAGTTCGAAATTATGAAGAAAATAACAATAGCAATAGACGGATACTCTTCTTGCGGTAAGAGTACGATGGCAAAGGATCTTGCCAAGGAAATAGGTTATGTTTATGTAGATACGGGCGCCATGTACCGCTCGGTAACTCTCTATGCGCTGCGTCATCAGCTCTTCGAAGCAGATGGAGCCGTAAAGACTGAAGAACTGCAGAAGGAGATGAAGAACATCAGCATCTCATTCAAGTTTAATGAAACAACCGGTCGCCCGGACTGCTATCTGAACGGCGAACTGGTAGAAAAGGAAATCCGTTCGTTAGAGGTTTCCAACCACGTTAGTCCGATTGCCGCCGTTCCTTTCGTCAGAGAGGCGCTGGTAGAACAGCAGCAGAAGATGGGCGAAGACAAGGGCATCGTGATGGATGGTCGCGATATAGGTACCACCGTGTTCCCTAATGCCGAACTGAAGATTTTCGTTACAGCCAGCTCACAGGTGAGAGCACAGCGCCGTTTCGATGAACTGAAGGAGAAAGGAATGCCAGCCGACTTCGATGCGATTCTGAAGAATGTAGAGGAGCGCGACTATATCGATACCCACCGCGAGACTTCCCCACTCAGAAAGGCTGATGATGCCATCACGCTCGACAACAGCACCATGACCATTCCTGAACAGAAGGCATGGCTGATGGAACAATATCAAAAAGCAATAGCAGAATAAGCTACAGAAAAGAGACTGCCGGGTTATTAATGCAAAAATACGTTAAAGATCATGTTTTTACCGATAAATTTATTTTATTCGATGAAAAAGATTTGGAAAAAAAAAATTTTTTAGTATCTTTGCAACCATATTAACTAAGGTAGTAATGATATAGATTATAAATTTTGAGTTAATTACTGTTTTTTGAAGGTGATAGGTCTTCGGGAGAAGATTTATCACCTGTTTTATTTTCAGACAGTTTATAAAAGATAAACCCATTTGACGCTGTAAAACACAGCGTCAAATGGGTTAACCAATTAATAACCAGCACATTAAGTTTTTCAATCAACAATAAAACTATCCTATACCCTTGTTACCGCAAAACGCGGTAGCAAGTGGGTTAACTAACTAACAATCAACGCCTTAACTTTTACTATAAAAGAGCCGAACTTTCCTTGATAATCTTATCCCTGCACTCTTCCATCAGCCACTTCGGCGTACTGGTAGCACCACAGATACCTACCGTTTCCACATCCTTGAACCAGTTCATATCTATTTCGTCGGCACTTTCTATCTGGTAGCTGTTGGCATTCACACTCTTGCATTCCTTGAAAAGCACCTTACCGTTCGAGCTCTTTCTGCCACTCACAAAGAGGATGACATCATGCTTGCTGGCAAAGGCAGCGATGTTAGGCATGCGGTTAGCCACCTGACGGCAGATGGTATCGAAACTCTTGAAAGTAGCGCCCTCTACGATATGCTCCTGGCAGTATTCGATGATGCGGTGGAACTCATCGAGACTCTTGGTGGTCTGGGAGTAAAGATAGATATCTTTAGAGAAATCCAGCTGACCGGTTTCCTTCAGCTGCTTCACATCCTCAAACTTCTCTACCACAATGGCATGACTCTCCGTCTGCCCCACCAGTCCGAGCACCTCAGCATGGCCGTTCTTGCCGAAAATCACGATCTGTGCCTCCGGATTGTTGACATACTGCTTCTTGATGCGGCGCTGCAACTGGAGCACCACAGGACAGGTAGCATCGATGATTTCGATGTTGTTTCGCTCGGCAAGGGCATAAGTTTCAGGCGGTTCACCATGAGCACGGAGCAAGACCTTTACGCCCTGCAGTTCCTCCATCTGCTCATGGTCTATCGTGATGAGTCCCGCTTCATGCAGGCGCTCCACCTCCATACCGTTATGCACAATATCGCCCAGGCAGTAAAGTTTACCGCCCTTAGCCAACTCCTCTTCAGCTTTCTTGATGGCAGTGGTTACGCCAAAGCAGAACCCACTGCCGTTATCTATTTCTATCTGCACGATATTCGTTTTTAATTCATTGTACATTAATCTTCACCACCACCTTAGCATGGTCAGGATCATTCGTAATCATGAGGATACGAGGGTGTCTGACACGCGATTTCTTCAAGTCGGCAGCCACAGCCGTCACCTTCATCTTAACGGTCTCTCCTGGCTGAATCTTACTCTTCTTCAGGTTCACCTGCAAGCCCATCGTAAACATCTGCATGCTGCGGATATCCAGTTCCGACTTACCCTTATTGGTAATCAGGATCTCACCCTTCAGCTTCTTCTTTCCATTGAAACTACCCAGATTGAGATCGGTGGCAGACATCTCTATCTTCGGAGCCAGTGCCTTCTTGGCTGGAGTCATGTTCTCGAAACCAGGAAGAAGAACGGCTGATACCACGATTTCCTTCTCAGGCGCAACCTTATCGCCAGGACGCTCACCGAGATAAACCGATGTCTGGTTCAAGCCCAGGTCGCGCAGTTTCTTGGAATCCAGCACGAAACTGATTTCGGCAGAATGACGCGGAGCTACCTTGGAAGGCGATACGAAAGCATGAAGATAGGATGGCAGATGCATCACTACCGGCTCCAGTAATTCGTCGGTAGGATTGAAGATATGGATGCGCTGAACCGGACGGTCGCCACGGTTCACGTCATCAAACTCCACCTCCTGGGCATCACTCTTGATGACACCCAGCATCTCATCGTAAGAACCAGCGAAATCTACTACGCTGCCCACTACCTTTCCCCTCATAGAGAGGATGAACGGCTCTTCATCCGCATTGGTATAGAGGCAAACCTGCTTGGTGAAAGTACCCATCTGCTTGGCATCGTATACCGCCTTGATGACGAAACTTTCGCCGGCAGCAATGCTCGTCTTCGGATAATCTACCTCCGTACAACCGCAGCTTTTCAACACATTGTTGATAACCAACGGCTTGTGCCCGTCATTCTTCAGCACGAATTCGGCAGTTACAGGCTTGCGGAACACCACCTGTCCGCAGTCTACCACCTCGTGCTGGGTTGTAATCTTCTGTGCTGATGCAGGCAGCGCCAACAGCGCTGAGAGCATCCATATATTCATCCGTTTCATACTATTCTATTTTAAATTATCAATCTATAAACTTTTAACTATCAATTATTAACTTTCAATTCATAAGTCTCTGTGCGGCCACCAAACTCCGGACAGTAGGTACACTCAGCGGTGCAAGTTCCGCTCTGATAGTCGCCCTTTCTATCCACGTAATACTCCATTTCTACGATGTGCATACCTTTAGATAAACGATCGAAATAGAAATTTGTTGCATAATCTCTTGGAGAAACATAGCAGCCTATGCCCCACTGATAACCGCTCTTCTGGTTAACCGGCTCCAGACATGCCGCACGCTTATCCGTAATCTGCACAAAGTCGTAGTCGCGGTCGGCGGTGATGAGGAGCGTTACCTTCACCTTCTCGCCTACCTTCGCCTGCGCCTTGCCCTTGCCCTCAGATTCGGCTGGAACGATGACACGGCGCACCTTGATGCCCGACTCCATGGAACCGATTTCGCTGATAGGCTGCTTAAACTCTGCATAGACGGCTCCCCAGCTGGTATAATCGCTCTTTTTGTCGATACTCAGCTTAGATGCCTTGCCCGTCTTTTCGGTCTTCACATAGCCCAAAGTAGTGGAATCCTGCGGCATCGGCAGCAGCTTGCCATCCAGTTTCAGAACGGCATTCTCAGCCTTCCTGCTCCAGTTGCTCTCATTGCCTTTCATAAAGGCGTAAACAGCATCCACGGTGTTCACCGGCGTATCCCAAACCTGGGTACGTTTCGACATCAGGAGCCAGCGCTGCAGTTCCTCGATGGTCTGCTTGTCGTTCGGCTTCAGCAGCTGCATCGCCTCTATCACAGATACCTGAGTAGGAATCTTATAGTTTCTCCAGCTATAGAGTGCCTTACGGGTATCATAATAGCGGCCCATCTCCTCACGATAAACGGCATATTCGTTCACGCTCTGCAGATATTCGCCAGCCTTCTCGCGGTAAGCAGCATTCTGCTGGCTGTTTCTGGCGAGTACCACGGCAGCACGCGCCTTGCCATAGATGGAGAAATCACCCGTTATCTTCGACATCTTTTCCAGGAGATAAGCCTTGTCAGCTTCCAGATTCTGCTTCATCTTTCTGCCATCCATCGAAAGGATGTAGAGATAATGCAGCGCCTGTTCGCTAGGATTCACCTTCTGCTTTTTCTCCTCCTGCTTCTTCATTTCTCTTACTTCCTGCGCTGTCTGCCAGGAGAGATAATCAATGGCGGAAGTCAGCATCTTGGCGGTTGATTTCTGCACACCTGCGATGGCATTCAATCGAACCATCATTTCGGCTACCGACGTTGTCATATACCGGCTGCCCTTCATGCCCTTCCACCAAGAGAAGGAACCGTTAGGGTTCTGCAACTTCTTCAGCTTCTCCACCTGATTCTGCAGACGGATGCTCTCCTGAGAGAGATTCTTCTGAGAATGATTATCCAAAGAGAGAGTCTTCTGGATATGGGTGGTGATGGTATTGGCATAGATGGCAGACATCAGCGAGATGGCGTTCTCCTCATCCGGATTGCTGATGGCAGGCAGCGCCTTCACCATCAGCCAACTAGGATTGTTGGTGTACTCGATGGTTACCTTTGCCTCTTCAGTGCCCTTCGCCTGCTTGCCCTCCTTGTTCAGGAAGAGTTTGCTCAGATCGAAGTTCTGCTCACCCTTCTGATGCAGGGTGATAGGCAGGGTGTTCACCACGAGTTCACGGTTGCTCAAAACCGGCAGATAGTGCTGTTCACCATCGCTGTAGCCATTACCGGCAGCCACCACCTTATTAATATATACGCCTTCTTTCAGTCCCTGGACATCAAAGGATATGGTAGCAGAGCCCTCGGCATCAATGCTGTAGTTCTGTGTCTTCTGCCAAACCACCTTGTTGGTCTCCGGGTCAAGAATCTGCATACGGGCGTTGCCGCTCACCTTCTTGTCGGAAGTATTGAAGAGTTTCACCACGATGGTGCTCTTATCGCCCTCACGCAGGAAGCGAGGCATGTTAGGCTGCACCATCACGGTCTTCTGAGCCACAGCCTCATCCACCAGCAAACCGTTGCGCATCTCCTTGTCATGAGCCAGGCCCATGAACTTCCAGGTAGTCACGCTCTCTGGCAGGGTAAATCTGATGGCTACGTTGCCATTGTTGTCGCTCTCCAAGGCAGGATAGAAGAAGGCGGTCTCGTTCATATTCTCACGCACCTGCACCTTGTCGAGGAATTGTCCTGCATCTGAGCCAGAACCACCGGCAAACTGCGGCATCTCCTCTACTACATCAAAAACCTTGTTGGCAGATGGAGCAGCCGCTCCGACACGGGTCATTTTAGAGCCGCGAATCCTGATGACTTTCGCTTCTTCTCGAACCACCTCGTCTTTTTGTATACGAACAGACTCAACGGTTCCGCCAGAAGAACGCTCCAACATGCACAGTTCCACCGCTTGCATATAAGCATAATAGCTAAAGAATTTTCCATCAAACTTATCTACATCTAGTTGCTTCTCGTCATAATACTTGGTAGGATAAACGCCATTCAAGTAAAATGAACGGAAAGTGAGGTTGTGCTTCCAGTAGCAGTTTGGCAAACTCTGATAGAAGCCCAGGGAGAAATTCCAGGAATGTGGGGCTATCTGGTCGAGCGACTTGTCATAGAGTACGCTCATCAGCTGCGCCTTGGCTGGCTTGCCGTCAGGGGTGGTAATCTTCAGCGTCCACTCCTCCTTCTGTCCAGGGGTCAGACGGTTGCGGAAGGTCTTCCAGGCGATGTTCAGTTTCTTCTCAGGCAAAGGACGGGCGATGCTCATCATTCGGGTATAGCACTTGCCTTGCTTCACGAAACTATAGTTCAGTACGATGCCCGACGCATATTCCTCCTTGTAGGTGAAAGGCAGGGTCACGATACTGTCGCCCAACTCCCAGGCACCCTTCTCCAGCAGTTTGTTGCCGGCGATGATGGAATATACGATGTGCGCTCCGTTCTCCGAAGAGCCCACCTGGATATAGACCGGCTTGCCATCACGAGGGAAGGTCTTCGCCGTCTGATAATACCATTCGGTGGTTGGCTCCACCGGATGGGTATCCTTCATGCTGAAAAGGGTGAACTTCTGCTGCAGGGTATCCTGTCCGCAGATTGCCTCCAACTGATGAACGCCAGATTTCCAAACGAGGGAAGAAGAGGCAGAGGAAGAAGCATATTCCTTGATAGAAACCGGTGCATTCGCCTCGGCATCCTTCCATTCACCCTTATCAATTCGATATTTCAACCTACAAGAAATCGGCATTCCACTGGCATTGCGGTAAGCGAAGGTCACCGTCTTCAGACTGTCTGCCTCGATACGCTTAGGAAGATTCACCGTGAGGATGGTTGGCTTGGTGCCCAGAGGCAGACTCATCACGCCCTCGTGGCTCTCACCGCTGATGTCGGTAACGATGGCTGAGACCTCGAAGTTGAAGAAACGGGCTTGGCGCATGAAGTCACTCATATCAGCCTCGTCTTTTCCTGACAAGGAAGCCTCCAGCGGAATCTCCACGTCGAAGGTTCCGTCCTCTCGTGTCACGCAACTGTCAGTCTTCACCAACTGTCCGGCAGAGCCTGCACCCCACCACCAGAGCTGATTTCTGCGGGTCACCTGATACTCCACCTTGGCACCCTGCACAGGCACACCGGCGTAGGTCTTTGCCGAAGCCTTCACCACCACGGTATCGCCCCAATTATATTTCTCGTTCACCTTCGGGAAGGTAATATCGAAGGTTGGACGCTTGTATTCCTCCACACGGAAGAAGCTGTTGGCTCTGTCATTCACGGATACATGATACATGCCTGTCTGTCCGCCCTGAGGCAATTCGAAATCCACCGAAGCCGTACCATAATCATCGGTCGTAGCCTTCTGCTCAGCCACCAGCTTCCAGTTGGCGTCACTCAGGACAAACTTCAGTTCCTTGCTCTTGCCCAGCACACTGGCATCCAAGCCCTTCTTCACGATGTAGGAAATGGCTGTGACATGCACCTTCTGTCCCGGACGGTAGATAGCACGGTCGGTATAAACCTGATATTTGTCTTCATTATCCTTCTTCTCATAATAGCGGTCACGGCTGAGAAAGATGTATCTGGCAGGCGTAAATTTGTCGCTATTGGTGGAAATCAAGACATTTCCATCCACGTTCTTGAAATAAGCCTCTCCGTTCTCATCGGTCGTCAATCGGGCATGAACCAGTCGCTTGCGCTTGCCCGTCTTCACATCATAATCCTTTTCATAGAGTTCTATCTTCGCCCCAGCAATAGGCTGTCCGTCTGTAGCATTCACCACCACATAGCGATGTTTATCATCCGGCAACTGCTGGATCATCACCGCCAGATTGCTGACATAGAAGAGTTCTCGCTGCGGAGCGATGCCGGTATTATCCGAAGTCACCTCCATCAGATAGGCACCC
>JAJXAL010000207.1:0-2922 GCA_021628325.1 Segatella copri
GTTTGCTTGTCAAACAACTCTTTTCGTTTGCAAAAATATAACAATTTATTGGATACACAATAAAATGTATGTTTTTTAACGATTGATAATGATAAGTGAAAATTCTGTGGATGAACATCTCGGTTAATAAATCCTGAGATATTCATCACACAGAATTTGGGTATTGCATTTTAGAGGTTGATTTGAAAACCAATACTTTTCTAAAAACGATTAATCTCATCCTCAGCAGAACCGCTTCCGTTGTATTTATCTTTAAAACTATTGAAATTGTAACTAATGGAAGCTATGATGCAGCGATTGAAGTTATTCACCTTTCTGTTCTGCACCACAAAATTAACCCTCTTTACATCGTTCAACTTCGAGCTATTAAACAAGTCCTCTGCTTTCAATGTTATCGTCAATTTCTTTTTAAGTAACTGTTTCTGCACCATCATATTGAATGACGAATAACCGTTTTGCTCGTAGATGCCATGATGTCCCTTAATGTTCCAAAAGAAATCACATCGAAAAAGCCAATCGTTCCTTAGTGCCACTACATTTTGGAAAGCGAAGAGACCGTATGGATGATTGTAATCTAATTGCTCTCCATTATATGATAGCGTGAAATAAGGTTTATAGACACCCACCGTCAAAGTAGGTCGCCAACAACCAAAAACAGGTGAAACAACACATTGCGCTCCTAGTTGCTGGAAATCCTTGGCGTTGGTTGACCTCCAAGTTACCGTTCCAGGTTTGCCGGATACAGCAACGACAGTCGGATGGATGTAATCCTTGATATACTGATAATCCAACTTGAAGTCGAATATGCTATAATTCACACTAAGTTCTGTATCATACACGTATTGCGGTTTCAGATAAATGTTGCCTTGCTCATAATGGTATTGATTGTTGTAGCTCACACTGTTGTTCAACTGACGAAACGAAGGACGGTTGACCCTGCTACTGAAATCAAGATTCATCCCCACTCTCCCAAACATAGTGGAAAGAGAAAGGGATGGAAGTAAGTCCGAATAATTGGTCTTGTTCTTTACTTCTCCTTGGTCTGTGTTGATGGCATGAATGTACTCATAGCGAAGCCCGATGCTTCCTTTCCATTTGGAGGCAGACAAACTAAAGGTGGCAAATCCTGCATACTTGGTTTCCTTATTCTTGAATTGGTCATCGGCTATCTTCCCTTCTTCGTTTACAGACATACCCCATGAACTGATTTTACTGAAATCCGTTCCGAAATCAAGCCTATTATTCTTATTCATGTTCCAAGCAAACACCCCTTTGAGTGCAGTCGCACGATTTCGCTGGTCGTTTTGCATATGCGTGATTTCTGAGACAGCATCTATTCTACTTGTCTCGCTCACTTGTTGCTTATGTTTCAGTTGAGCATAAACATAGTCGGCATCCAAGTTGAGCTGTAGGTTGTCTGTTAGTTTGCCGATATAATACAGATTGACATTGTGAAACCTTTCCTTTTCAGATTCTTCAGTCTTGTTATCTGTAGCTGTCAGCAGTTCATCATTCTTGTACGTCTGCATATAGTCGAAAGGAGAGTCGAGCATCTTGTAGTTGGAGATGCTTCCCAAATATCTTCCGCCGATAGTGTGATTCTTGTTTATGGCATAATTCATACCAACATTATAGTCATGAGAGTGAGAGCGGTCGGAATATTCAGAAGCAGAAATCTCATGAAATGTATCTTGCTCGTAATTGAACTGGTTAACATCATATCTGATGTCACTTCTCGTATTGTCATATTGATATGCGAGGAACATATCCAAAGCTCCCTTGTGGATGTTGAGGTTGACCTCCTCGTTGTTAGACAAATTCTTATGTTTGGAGATTTCCGCATCCACAATACCAGAAAGTCCATCCAAGGAATGGTGTACGGTAGTGATGTTTATGACACTCCTTGTTTCTGCATCGTATTCTGCCCCAGGGTTTGTTATGAGCTGTACAGACTTCACGTTGGTAGAAGAAAGGAGTGACAACCCTGAAGTATTAGTCTGCTTTCTTCCATCTATATAGATGACAGGCTCACCCTTACCAAACACCTCATACTTTCCATTTGTATAGAGCATCCCAGGAATATATTTGATAACATCTGTTGCCTTGCCAATATTTTTCAAATTGGAATTTTGAACGTCAAGCGTAAGTTTACCGTTTTCTCTTGATATGTATTTGCGATGCCCTTTAATCACAACTTTTTGCAGATTAATTGTTGCATCCTCCAAGGTTATGGCAGCAACCTCACCGGTACGATATGCATTACAATAAGTTTTGTAGCCCACACAACTCACTTTCACAATTGCCTTTTTCACCTCGCAAGGAATTACGAACTGACCATTCTCATTTGTTACACCACCCGTGACTAAACTGGAATCACTAACATTGAGCAAAGCGACATTGGCGAAATCGACTGGTTGATGGTGAGTGTCTACAATGCGTCCCATCATTCTGTTAGAAGTCTTTTGAATACATTCTACAATGATAATATTATCCACTTGTTTCATCTTGATAGGGTAAAAACCTATCAAGTTCATGATGGCATCTGGAACACTTTCATTTTTGATGCTCTTCGTCACCTTGAAATCCTCCAACTCGTCATACACAAAGTTGATGACATACTTATCCTGTTTGGCATTCAAATCCTTTAATGCCGCAGAAAATGACACATTATTATATTGTCGAGTGATACGTTGGGCAGAAACGCCCATACTTATCACCGAAAGCAAAATCAAACTTATCAGATATTTACTCATAGCCTATTCTCTGTTTTTATAGTCCATATACTGTATATACAGTTGAGGGAATCAAAAAACTAAGCAAAACAACAACTTTTTTCAAAATTTACAGAAAAAACATTCAACGACTCCTTGTCTTCCACAAAGCCATAGGATGAAATTTGATTCTATTGACCATCTCTTTATC
>JAJXAL010000059.1:0-24774 GCA_021628325.1 Segatella copri
TAGTTGAGGAAAGCGATGCGGGTAGTACCCACCCAGGCAGAGTAAGCCTTCGCCAGACCTCCCAGAACAATCACAGCCAATAAGGCCAGGAAGATGTGTTTCTTTTTAATCTTTCTAATTTTTCCTAATCCTTTTTCCATATCTATTCCTTTTTTCGGGCTGCAAAGGTAAGGCTTATTTAGAAATTGTACAATACCGAGAAATTGTGATTTTCACATTTTTTATACTTAGAAGTTGGTATCAGGTTAAACGAATTGATGTAGTCAATACTAATAAATAAGTAGTGTTTTCAGGACTTTTTCTTTCATTTCAACCCTCAAAAAGAGGAATTATTCCGAAATATGCAGAAAGAGCATAATCACCATTACGGCAATCACGCTCTTTCTACTTATAAACATAAAACATTACGAAGATGAAAGAAAAGCTTAGCAAACCTTCTTCTTCCGCTCACAATAGCGTTCGCATTGGGCACAGATGTCATATCCCAGCATGGCACCCAAGATGAAATCCTCCTCAGGCGTAAGCTGGCACAACGGTTTGGTGATTATCATGCGGATAGCATCCAGACATTCTTTCTTACCAAAGAAGAGATTCAGACGGTCGTTGCCAACCGGCTGGATGATATAATCAATGTTCTGACGCTCTAATCTAGTTATGGCAAAAGACTCATATTTCTTGTTGAAGGTGTAGAGCACCAGGCGGCGCACGCCCTTCTTATATTCATATATATGATTCATCAGAACCTTCAAATCTACTGGTGTTGCGATTTCCTGCTGCATACTATCCGAATTTATCTGTTTTTAAACCAAGAATCAGAGAATGCCATCATCCTCCAATTCTTGAAAAATATTTTTTTAATTATAACGCTGGCTTGATGTCCTCGAGCCAGGCATCGATACGCTCCTCTGTCTTGTCGTCCTCGTTCACCTCGTCGAGTGCGAGTCCCAGGAACTTGTCGCCATCAATTGCCTCACTGTCATCATAGGTGTATCCGTCTGTAGATACGCCAGGCAATACGGTAGCGCCAGCCTCAACGGCAGCATCATAGAGTTCCTTCATGCCGCCACAGAATGTATCAGGGTAAGACTCGCTGTCGCCACAACCAAACAGGGCTACGGTCTTGCCAGCCAAGCCGGCACTCTTCAATGTCTTCACGCCATCATACCAGTCATCCTGCATCTCACCGGCACCCCATGTAGAAGTACCGAGAAGAAGATTCTCATGACTTGCGATAGTAGCGTCATCGATGTTAGCTACATCTACAGCTTCCACGCCCAACTTAGAGGCGATGGTTTCGGCAATCGACTGGCATGAGCCAGTGGAAGAGCCATAAATTACGATTGTTGTTTTCATTTGTCTATCTTACTTTTAGTTACATTTATTTTCGGGTGCAAAGATACATCCTTTTTCCATCATCTGCAATACCTAAAAATGATGGTTTCGCAGAAATACCTAAATATGGGGATAGATAAAAAGTTTTAGGACGATTCATCCTAAAACTTTCTTAAATGCATGAGGGTGTGTCATAAATCCATGACACACCCTCTTCTGTTATTTGTCAATTTCAGCACGTATGAATATACCGTTATTGCTGTAATAGAGATCGTAGCCAGGAATATCAATTTCATATCCGCCAACCTCTTTTTCAATTTTATAAGGCTTCAAATCAGGATGCCTCTTTGCTATATCCTCAGCTATGACAGTAGGAATAATGCCTACAGGGATCTCAGAGTATTTGCACTCAACACTCGTCCACTCTCCCTTCTCATTAAACTCCACTTTAGAGCCATCACTGAGCAATACTTCATATTCCCAAAAGCCATTATCTTTCTCCTTTTCCACACGGCTGTATGATGCACCAGCAAAATATTGCTTTACAAACTGCTGTGCCGACATCGGCAATGCTGCATAATCAAACTCTTTCTCTTCACTGCTGCATGAAACTGAAAAAACAACAAGTAACATCGCAAAGAATGCAGTAATAAATGTTCGTTTCATTTTCATAATGTTATCATTTAAAATTACTATATTTATACCATAATCTCTAGAACCAATATCTATGATACAGATTCGAAATCTATCAGCCACAAATATAATAGTTTTACTTTAAACGACAATGTTTCAAACTCAAATTAACTATAATTCTATATTTTTTTATTTTTCCATTTGTTCTACTGCCATAGTTCTTAGTTGGTAGGCTTATTCAGGTTACAATAGATATTGCATAGATAGAAATTACAAGGTAGACTTTTAGGTTCGGTTTTTGAAAGCGAATCCTACTGGCAGTGATGCCGGCAGGATTCTGCGTTATAATACTCTAATGCAGACTGCGCTTACTTAAATTCTTCAATCTACGGGCAAACTCAGGTGCAACCTCTATCCTATAACTCATTAAGCAAATCCTCCGCAGGAATAAAATCCATTTTTCCTTCGCGATGAAGCTTCAATTCCGTAAAGGCCTGATTGATACTAGCAAGGGCTTCTTCCAAATAGCTCTCGTCATTAGAAAGTACGCCCAAGCTATTATAAATATCAGTATTCAATTGCATCACATTCATTATCGAATTCTTTCTTTTAGCGATACATTGCGTAGAAATTCTGCACCTTATCATGGAGCATAGAAGCATGGAGAAGACCACTTTTCCATTCTTCAGGAATTTGGTTTATTCCAAATTTAGCACCCAGGATAGCCCCTGCTACAGCAGCATTTGTATCCGCATCTCCGCCTGATAAAACAATCTTCAGGATCCCCTCTTTATACGAGGTTGCATGCCAATAAGCCCATAGGGCTGCCCCTAAAGTTCTGAGCGTATATCCCATACTCTTTTCATCATCCAGACACAAAGAATCCAGACCTTCATGATATGCCAAGTCAACAAATGGAACGATTCGTTCATCATATTGTTTGGCTATGCCAATCACATCTTCATAATCCAATATCCTGTTTTCAAAGACAAGAGCATGTATGATAGAAGAAACGATAACGCAAGAGCCCACACAGCGTGGATCAAAATGAGTTAGCTTACAGATATTCTCAGCATTACTAGTCACATTTTTCTTCAGAAGTCCTACCACCAAACGCCTTCAAAGAGCAGTAAAATCAGAATAAAACAAAATCTCCTCTCTTGCAAAGACACAAGAGAGGAGAAAGAGTTTCATCCCAAATATTTCTCTATTTACCGCAAATCGATCGAATCCATCCAAAAAGTTCGTTCAAGGCGTAATCACCTGAGTGAGGACGATTCCAAGGCAGCTTGAAGTTAACATCCTTACCCTTGTTTTCAAGCTTGGTAGCCAAGTTGATAGGAATAGGGAACGCCGTGTCTCTGTCTATGGCTCCATGACGGATGTACCAATGAGGTGCAATGCAAGAACCTTCTTCATCCATCATGCACATCGGATTGAGCAACCTTACATTCTCTTCTATTTCCTTGCCAAGAACAGCTTTGGAATTTCCTATGGCTTTTACCAACGAATAGGTGGTAAAGTTAACAGAACTACCCTTGCTATTGCCAAACTCCTCATTTTCTCCACTGGCCTTACTTCCTGCTACTCCTTTACTATCGAAAGCCGGCACACCTTTTAGGGCTGTCTTACTTGCCACATAAAAAAGATACTTATCCAAGTCAAGACCAGTGATGTATTCTCCCTTTGACTTATTTCTCATTGGCATCATCTTAGGACCATCTTTTGGCACATCCATTGGAAACTTCATTTCTCCCTGCTTCTTGCCACCATTCATAGGAGCAATGAACTTCATGCCTGAAGAGAATGAAAATCCAATACTATCTGGTATATCAGCACCATAATCCTTTGCATCCTGAGCACTTGTCATCAAAAGCTGCTTGATATAATCACGATAGTTGTCTGCGTTCAAATCACTTCCATCCTTTTTCTTTAGTCCCAAACTATTGATGTAAGCAGGAAATTGTGCAGCCAACTCCTTAGAAACAGCAACTTGCTCGCTCGTTACAGGTCGAATCTTTTCATCCACACCTCCATACAACCACTCATACGCCATATCCGCATGGTCAAGATCGATGATAGGGCAAAAACAAACTGCCGCAAAAACATCGTCTCTTGTATCAGCTGCTCCCATGGCTTTGAGCATAGGCTCATAAGAAGGATTATTGCCGGTGGAACCCAATAAAGACGACATAGCTCCACCTGCACTTGTTCCATCGGTAATAATATGCTCGGCATCACCCAGCATATCCCTGTCAAAGAAACGCAGATAGCGAACTGCCGCTTTCAAATCAAGCAGTCCCTTAGGAGCACGACCCGTATAAACTGTCTTTCCCTTCTGTACAATCATAGAGTTTCTACCTCTTGCACCAGGTATAGCTACAACATAGCCTTCTGCCAAAGCTCTACCTGATGCATCACCCTCATCTATCATCCTTGGAGCAGCTGCCATATAGCCACCCACATAATTGGGCATAAAGATAGGAGTGGATTGCGTTGCACCCTCAGGAACAAACACATTCATGTACTGATACGTAGAATCCTCTACATGAGTAACATAATACAAATTTGTGTAAGCAGTATAGTTGACCTTCTTCCCATTAGGAAGGGTAACAGACCCCGCCACGCCTTTCGAAGCATCAAACACCAACTTTGGTGTAGGCTTCTTCGCTGCCTGGGCACATACACAAAGTACCAAGGCCAGCGATGCTACGAAAAACTTCTTCATTGTTACTTGATATATTTGAACGATGCAAAGTTACTTCAAATCCTGAAGAAACAGAACAATTAGCAGTGAAAAATTACGATTTTAATAAATAATAACACTAGTGTCCCGTTAAAACGAGACCGACAATTAGCAAATAAGTTATTAATACTCAAAAGTTTACGGACTTTTTACAGTGTATTCGATTTGATTTTGTATCTTTGCACGCATATTTAAAATACGTGTGCGATGAACAAAGGCAAAACTATATTCTCTCAGATTATGTCACTTATACCAGAACGTGATTTCAAAACTTGTGTAGACCGTTATAAGGGAAACTACAGAGCAAGAAACTTCTCTTGTAAAGACCAATTCTTAGTAATAAGGTGTATAGGTTTCTCACAAACAACATGGAATATGCAAAGAAAGTGATGCACATAGATCAATCGCTACACACTATTTCAAAGAACGTGGGTCTATTCCTTACGGACAAGACTCCTTTAAATGATTTGTTTAACAAAGTTGTTCCAACAGAAGAGACGGAAGATTGGCTATATCCTAGCCTTTTCAGCCCCGACGATTTCTAAACGGGACAGCAGTGATTGCAATATTTTTGCTTTCTGAGCTTGGAATTCATATTCTGTAAGAACTCCGGAATCTCTGAGTTGCACCTATTTTGTCAATTCATCAACAATGAATCCACAAAGAAAGTAAGTAACATTAATATAGTAACAATTTTAAAAAGATAAGATTATGAAGAAGTTCATTTTGCAGCGTTATTCATATTAATAGGATTTAGTTTTTAAAGGTAATTTTATTAAACATTCCCAGTTTTTGACATTTGTGTCATTTTTCGGGAATGAACACACGAAAAGCCATTGACATCTTACTTTCTGGGGCTTACGTTACAAGATTTTGAATGCAAAAGTCCACAAAGGAGCCGATTTATTCCCGATTTTTGTCATTAATGACACTTTTCGGGAACGACTATGATTATAAAAAGAGATTATTATTTACAGCAACTCATATCGAGCAAGTCTAACAATCTCATAAAGATTGTAACTGGAATTAGATAGTGATAAGAAGAAAGATGCATACCTCCGATCTTTACACGAAACAGTGTATCTCAAAGATATAATAGAGAGGAACAACTTGAAGAACAGCGAAGAATTCATGGAGTTGATGCGTGTGATGGCTTCATGTATAGGTTCTCCGTGCAATCCTAGTAAGTTGGAAAATACATTCAAAAGTATAAAGAATGAAACCTTTGACAGAAAAACCATATCCAAATATCTTTCCTACATGGAAGATGCTTTTCTTATAGAGAAGTCAATGCGATATGACATAAAGGGCAGAAAATATATAGGTACACTTTCGAAATACTATTTTCAAGACATCGGATTACGCAATGCCTTACTGAATTTTAGACAAGTGGAAGAGAATCATATCATGGAAAACGTCATATACAATGAGCTTCGTTTACGAGGCTTTTGCGTTGATGTGGGTATGGTAGAGGCAAGGACTGCAAAAGAACGCAAACAACTGGAAGTGGATTTCGTTGCAAATATGGCAGACCGTAGATATTATATCCAATCAGCATTTGCAATGCCTGATGATGCAAAAAGAGAGCAAGAATGCGCTTCATTAAAAAGAATCGACGATTCCTTTAAGAAGATAATCATAATGCGCGATGACATAAAACCATATCATGACAACAATGGCTTTTATATTGTCGGGTTAATGGATTTCTTGCTAAAGCCAGATTTGATGGAACAATTATAGAAATCGGAGAAAGAATCCATTCGTCATGAGTGGACTCTTTCTTTTGAAAATCATAGCTTACCTATTATTACATGGTTGGGTACCTTACATTCCCCAACTTTTTGTGGAATGTTTCCACATACTTTTCTCATGTTCCACACTATCTACTTTTGACACAAAAAACATAAACGTCTGATAATCAACGCATATTATTTTCTCGTTTTTTTTTGGCACACAGATTGTGACTATGAATAGCGGGTTCGAAAATGAATTCACAAAGAAAGAAAGTAAGTAAGTAACATTAAATAGTAACAATTTTAAAAATATACGATTATGAAGAAGTTTATGTTTGCAGCTATCGCAGCTATGGTAATGGTTTCAGTAAGCAACGTTTTTGCATCAAGCAGAATGGTAGGTAACGCAGAGGTAGCACCAGTTGATACCGTAGCTCCAGATGCTCCTTCAGATACAACAGAAGTTGGCACTCCTATCCAGCCACAGGCTACCACTGAGGATTCTACTCAGCAGGAGACACCAGCCGAAACTACTACAGATACTCCTGTAGCAACAGAAGAGAACACCCAGGCAGAGCAACCAGCTACTGTTCAGGAGACTCCACAAGAGAATACTCAGGAGGAGACAACTCTGCAGCAGGAGACTACAGAGACAGAGCAGCAGGCAAATGCTGAATAAGAATTCACAAGAAAGTTCTATTAAGTTCAATTGAGTTTATTTTGCAATCGACATATAAGAAAAGCGTAGAATCCTGCTGGCTGTAATACCAGCAGGATTCTGCGTTATTATTACGCATTGATAAATTTTTGTGTTAAATTCGTAAAAAATACTTGGAAGATAACTGAAAAATGATTACCTTTGTATTAATTAATGTAAGAATGAGTTTTATGCATATACTGAATGAACAGACACGAGAAACATTAAGTCGGAAGTTAGGAAAAACTTACGATGAGATATTGCAGATGAGTGCGGAAGAGTTAGATGCACTTGTCGAGGCTCGTATTGGCAAAAAACTAACTCCAGCATTCTCTCTCAAAAACATGGTTAATAGAGGGTCTGTCTATTTGTTTTTCAAACGTTTAGTTTCAAAAAATGATATAGACAAACGTTTAGCACGAATTTAAAATGGATAACAGCCCCATTAGCTGCAGCTTTTTTCTTTCCCATCTTCCAGATAATCTATGCAGCCTTCTGTGGATTCGGAGTATAGTCGCCAAGAGCCATTACATTATAGGTATGCCGACCAATTCCCATGCCTCCGTTCATCATCCATTCCTTAAACCTTCTGGCAATATCAAGAATATCTACCTTTTGACAAGCCACAAAAGAATCTAAGATGCATAGCATCATGTCGGTATCATCTGTCCAGTCGCCTCTTTGCCAACGACGACGATGATCATCCTGCACGATTTGTGAATAGTCCTCTATCCCATTAGGATAAAATTGATCCACCTCTTGCTTGGACATAAACTCCGTACTCAGCCCCAAGGCATCTCCTACAGCTTGTCCGAAGATGGTACCGAGGAATCTTTCTTTTTTAATTACATTTTCCTTTTTTATTGCTTATACATCCAACAAATCGTAAAGTCATCCATATCTGGCGATAACACTGTACCGATTAGACAGCTTCACTTTTTTAACGACCCTTTTATACTCTTTCAGATACAAATTAAACTCTTCAAGTATCTGACGAAGATTATCATCAAGCGCATTATTATATACACAACATGATACTTATGGCTATTTGCGAGGGCTAGGGATGAAGAAATCCTCAGGAGAGAAATCATCCCCTTTTTGGCCTGGTCTTTTTGGCGTCCATGTTCTAACATGAATCTTAGGATTTCCTTCTTCTGTAAAATCCCACAACAAGAACACATAGCCATCATCTGAGTACTGGCGACCGCTATATCGTTGGCTAGCCCATTTTTGCCGCAACTTCACTCCATAGAAATTAGGATTAGAGCCATGTCGCATCAGCTCTATGTCCGAGAAATCCACATTGATGTATTCATTGCTCTGAAATAAGGCCCTGAGATTGTTGATGTATTGCTGCTTGTTTTGCTTGCTATAAACCACTTTCTCCTTTACTTGTTGGGAAACACCATCAGCTTGACTTTTACCCATAGTTTTAATAACACGACCTGTGATAATAAGCGCATCATCACTGAAGATTTCATCCAAAGCCGCTATATTCTTCTCAACATAATAGCTTCTGAAATCTTCCACGAACTTCAAGATTTCCCTTCTCATTCGCATATCCAAGTTAGCTTTTCCACCTGATAAAAGTGCAAGATAAGAGTTATTGTCTATAGCTGTTCTTACGCCTGTAATAACCCCTTGCTTGTTAAAACTGATAGTCAGTTCTTTATGCAATTCACCTTTGTAAGTATTGTCCAAAGGTTTCATCTCGACAGGTATCTGACGGACTTCATACCCTGTAAAGTCTTGGATACACGACTGAACATTATTATTCCATTCACAACGGAAATGGATGTTCTTCCAAAGACTTCTCAATCCATTTGCCGCATTATCATCTATTCTTACTCCTCCTAAGTTCAAGAGCCCTACCCTATTTCGCTCAGCTCTGTTAATCTCCGTCAACAAAGCAGACACATTTCTCTCAACTTGCGATTTTAGCGTTTGGTTATAGATTCCATCAGAAAATCGGAACGTCACCTGTGCCAAAGCAAATTGAGCACAAGCAAACGCAGTACATAATATCAAAATTAACTTCTTCATATATCTCATTTTAGCAGTATACCTATTGGTATACAATTAGTAAACTTATTCATACTTTCCGTATCCATCACCGCTCCTGTTTTAACATTGATCCTCGCTCCATTCTGCATTGGAGAAAGCACACCAACAATTTGACGGTCGATATTCAACATTATCAGATAGCAAGCATTGGGATCAGACATCGTGCGAAGTTTTCCCCAATCTTCAACCAATCCGTTGTCCATTGCCTTTTCCAATAAGTATTGCATACTGGCATAAGTGTCTATTTCATTTATTTGCTTGATGATATTTGGCAAAGCAGAGCTACCAGACGTATGAGAAACAGAAGCTGTAATTTCACTTGAACTATTTGGAGTAAACTTCATGGTACTTTTATTGACAATGTCTTTTGCTACATACACCATGACAAGAGCCGACTCACCACGCTTAACATTTTTAGACAATAAGGCTTCCCGAACCCTATCCTCTCCGATTTCCGCGATTTCCATTTCCTCACAATAGGCAGAAAGTCTCTCCATCAGTCCCATCAAAGCCAATTTCTTGGCATCATCTTCAGTAGAGGCAGTTGCCTCTGCCGTGAAATACTTGCCTGAAAGTTTGATGTCATTGATAGCATCTATGCCATCCTGCCCAAAACAAAATAAAGGAAAAGCCCAAAGGACTAAGTAACCTAAAATTCGTTTCATTTTTTATTTTCTTGATTTGATGTCATTATAGAGATTCTTCACATTGGTTGTTGGTGTATATAGATACGCATACGATGTGAACAAAAATTTGCTTGTTGCAATATCTTTCACATCACACGACAAACTCAACACATGGTCATAGCCAAGTTCCTTATTATATAGGAACAAGCCACCTTGCAACTTGCCGTTCTTAGTTTCTTCATAGCCAAAATATGGCACGCATCCCATACTCCTTGCAAAAGCAACCAACTGTCTGACTGGCACTACAACTGTTGTTTTTTTCTTATCACTACCTATTACGGTAAGTGAAATCTTTGCCGCTGGAATGGCATCGCAATCCAACAACAACGTATTGGCTACTGTTTGAACTGGGAACTTTGCATCTACAACAGGAATATAATCCACGCTATCTTTCAACTTAAAGAATGTAGTGTTGGTTATCGTTTCCAAGCCATAATGTTTTCCTGGCAAAGTGTACAGAGTATCCGTACCATCCTTCACAATATTCAGCCTCGCAACATCCACATTACAATCAGCAGGGCTATGCTTCAACTTATAAGCCTTTAAGTCTCTCACAAAGTTGGCTTCCAATTCCTTACGTGGAGCATTCATCAAGAAATCATACTTAATCGGAAGAAGAATATTAATTTTCTCGTTTTTACCATCTTTCCATATAATTTGGTACGCTTTGTTATTGACCATTGCTACAGAGCAAGATACCGATTTTGGAAGAGACAGCATCAGGCTCCAGTTTCCCTTGACGAATTTGGCATCCATATACTTTAATTGATTCTTTGTCAACTTATAGGTATTACATAGCAGTCCATTCTCCAAGAAATCAAGCACGGCACCATTCGCTTGCTGCCGATAAGCCTCAGGGAATAGTTGTATGCCAATATGTTCCACCATACCATTTTCGGCTTTTCTAACTACCAGTTGATGATTGTTCTTCTGTATGAAAGTATACCCTATCTTGAGTGTATCGAGACCCTCTAGCTTTAACTCAGCAGCCACCTTTTTCAATTCTTCCGTTTTGAAAGAGAGGTTATTCTGAGCCTCAGCAGCAAGAGCGACGAACATCAAGGATATTATTGATGATAGAATTCTTTTCATGTTATGCTATTGTTTTTAGCGATAGCAGATGTCCATTGGCACCTGCTATCATATAGGATTATCAGAATGTAAATTCACGAAGAAGCCCAGTCCACGAATTGCCTTCCTGTCCTCGTTTCATTATTTCCTTGGCGATTTCCGCATTTTTCGGCAAACCGCCTAGTCCTTGTTGATAACAAGAAGCAAGATTGGCTGCAGCCGTCTTAGAGAGATAGCCATTGACCAACGCTTTCTTATAGCAAGCGATGGCTTTCGTGATATTTTTATTCACAAGCTTTCCTGTGAAATACAAATCACCAAGCTCACACATCGCTGGAGCATAATCTCCATCGGCAGCCTTTTCAAGATATGTCACCACCTTGTTTTTATCTACCTTGACCGTTTTACTGCCAGAAAGATGTAATTGAGCTAGGAGGAAACAAGCGTATGGTTCACCAAGGCTTACACCTTTCTCATAATATGCCAACATCTTCTTTTCGTTAGCCTTTTTCCATTCTTTGTCTGCATAGCAGAGACCCAAAAGAGCCGAAGCCACTGGTATTTTTTTCTTTTCAAGCGCTGTCAGTTCCTTTACAGCCGTGGCATAATCAGGAGTAGTTGCTTCCATACAAGCCATAGCGTGTATAAAAGTATAGAAATCCGTTCCTTTCCAACCATTATTGATTTCCACATTATCATCAGCCAGTTGCTTCATGAAGTTCGCCTTCATGCCTTTAGCAGAAGCATTCGCTAACCATTGCAAGGCTATGAGATAGTTTTGTTTTACTCCCAATCCTTTCTTATACATGATGCCAATATTCCACAGAGCCACAGGATTGTTTTTCACCGCAGCTTGCTTGTAAAGACTCATAGCCTTTGAATAATCTTGCTGAACGCCATCACCTTTGTATAAAAGGTCGCCCAACAACATCATTGCACTCGGTATATTTTGCTTCGCAGCCTTGTCAAGATAGCCAACAGCCTTAGCTTTATCAACCTTGGTTCCCTTACCATTGCATAGATAATCGCCCAATTTATAAGCTGCAAATCCATTGTTCAAGTCAGCAGCCTTTTGGAAATAAGGCAAAGCCTCGGCATACTTCTTGGCATGGTCGTAGGTAGTAGCCACCTTGACGATTGCATCAAGAGAATTGTTGTCTGCTGCCATCTTATAATACTTTAACGCCAATTCTGGATTCTTCTTGACGGTATTACCACAACCATTCTCGTACAAATCAGCCAATAGATGCATATCAAAAGCGGAGTGAGACTTTGCTAGGTTCTTCTCACGCAGTTTGACGAGTTCTGAATTTCCAGCCTTGACAGACTCCTTGTAGAGTTTCACCGCCATGACAGAATCTTTCTTGACACCATGTCCCAACTGATAACAAAGTCCCATATTGGCAATCGCCTTGACATGCTTCTGCTTACCAGCCATACTAAACCATTTCAAAGCTACATCGTAGTTTTGCTTTACCTTTTTACCTGTATAGTAATAGGTTCCCAATGTGTTTTGCGACTCTGCATCTCCTTTCTTTGCCTCATCTATCAGTTTTCTAACCTCAAGAGAATCCACATTGACCGAAGTCTTTGCCTTCTTTACTTTTGCCGTTTTCTTCTGTGCGGAAACAGGAAGAACCAAACAAAAAGCCATTGACAGGACAAATAATATATGTTTATTTTTCATAACTATGAATTTTACTGAATATTACCAAAATAACTTTTTATCCAAGGTCAACGACATCGTCCATTGGGTTATCCAAGTCGCTATCCGAAACATTATCATGCTCATTCTGTGCCAGATAACCAGTCTCACCATTATTGACACTAACAATACTTTCCGAATCGCTTACAGTCAGGGTAGAAGGTACATCTGCTAGGACATTACCCGATTCATCGGTAACGACATCATAGGTATTGTCACCATCCACATCCACGGCATAAAGAGTTTCTCCATTATCGCCAGTGAATTGTGCGGCTGACAAGACTTGCCCATCAACCGTTTCCACAGTACCAACTGCTGCAATGTCAAGATTTCCCATGTCATTATCGGTTGGGTCCACCATAATAACATCATTCGTAATATCTTGTGCTACCAAACGAGGGTCTACGTCCGGAATATCATTTGTATCTATCTCGCCAGCATGAACGGTATTCTCTGTAGCTGGCTGCACATGGGTAGTAGAATTTCCTTGTGGTTGTGTCGCATTATCAGACACCTGCGGCTGAGGCTCTGTAACATGAGACTCATTCTCCGTTGGGGTTACAGTGGCATTCTGCGTTTCCGAGTCTTTATTTTCTTCCGCAGTCACAACCTCCTCAGCATTCTGACCGATAACCTCCTCGTCCATAGGACTAATAGGTTCCACGATGGCAAGCTCTTCATCGCCTCTTACAATATCAGCCGACACCACCGCACCTGCACCTAAACCAGCTGCACCAGCCAAGGCTGCACCTTTCTTGAAAGTTTCCTTAGCATTTCCATTCTTTGCATTCTTATTAATAACCTGAGTATCCATAATTGTTTGTTTTTAAATGATTTATACTTCGTTTATTTTTCTGATGCAAAGATACTTGTTTTTAGCGGTACTATCAAGTTTTTTCTGCCATGTTACTCCAACCACTAAGGTTCTTTGACGAAACCCAAAGTTTCTCTGACGAAGTCCCAAATACGAGAAAGTTTAGTTTTTCTGTTAGATTTAGGAACAATATAGGATATGTTCTCTAGTTGTTCATCTCTTCCCTCCACTTTATCTATCTCTATAAGATATGCCGTATTATTATCATCACTATCCCTACATATCATAGCTAGTTCTTTTGCTTTTTCATCCAAAGGAGCATCCGAAGTTAGATTTTCTGCAATATCTTTATCCTTCACTTTGGTATAAATGCCATCTGTACAAAGCATAAAAACATCATGAGGTTGTATGTTACGTATCAAAGTGATAGATGTAGTTTGATAATCTGCGGGATTATTCGTTACAAAAAGACATTTTGTTATGACATTTCTTTTTGGATGGTCGATAGCCTCAGCAGGAGTTATTACCCCTTCCTCTATCAAATCATTTACCAACGAATGGTCTTTGGTTTGGAATATAATCCCTTCCTCCTTACGTATCTGATAAATACGACTATCGCCTAGATGTGCCAGCAACATTCCCTCGCTGGTTTTCGCCATAAAGGCAAGAGTTGTAGCCATGGTTGGGCATATCGCTCTATTATTATATAAGGTATAATAGGCATGTTCTACGAGCTGCAATATATCTTCTGCCTTCAGTTCCGAACAACTTTCGTTAGCCAGATACCCTTCTATTGATTGACATACAAGTTTGCTTGCCACCTCCCCATGGTCTCTTCCCCCCACGCCATCACAAACCACGAAATACGAAGTTTGCTTGTTGGCATCTACAGGACATAAGCAATCCTCTTGGCTTTCTCGATTGCCAAGCTGGGAGAATGAACAGGGCTTAGTTATAGAAATTATCATAATTGTTTCTCCTTCCAATAACGCAAAGCCATAAACCACTAAAATTCAACAACTTGCTTATCGCTAAGCTTTCCTTTTTGTGGAGAAACCAAAATGTCCTCATTGATATGATTATTAAATGACAAGGAAATTGTACGAAAGCCTTTTCGGGTTATCTCAATTGTATCTCCCAACTTTACCATGAGGGCACAAGATTCAGCTCTTTTGATTTCTTTAGATTCGCCCGATTGCTTGTTCACGACTGCAAATATATTTTTCTCATCCACTCCCCGAATTCTTATTACGACATTATATATTCTTTCATCGTCATAAGGAACTAGCTCTATTCTGCAAGGTGATTGACCTTGTAGATGACCTTTCCGAATTTTATATTTAGGGCATACTATCGTGAACACATCTTCGATGTTGCTATAACTAGAGAATTGCGCAATACCTTGACTATTGGTTTCTTTTTCTTCACCATATATTTTTCGCTTATACTCTTCACTATTACAAGGCATCCTAACCTTGTAAGGTTCATATTTTTTCAAATTCTTATATATCAAAGTTCCTGGTAATGGTAGTTTTGTAACAGAGTCTATTACTTCGAATCGAGGCTGAAGCGTTTGGGGCAGCATTGTAATATAGAATGTAGTATTCTTTGAATCAGAAACATTAATAGTTGCAGTTTGGTATCCATAACATTCTATTGTCAACTTGTCACCGACAGCTGCAGGAATTGGTATTTTATACTGCCCTTTATTATCCAACCAGGAATCAGAACCTTTGTTAGCATCTACCACATATTCGTAAGAACTGCCATTTTTATTTACATAAGCCTTTAACCCTTTCAAAGGGCTTGGGTATCCGCCAAACAATGTTGTCTTTAAGCTACTCTCTACTATTACATTATACATCCGAGTTTGCTTTTGGGAATACTTTTGACCAGTAGCATTATTAGGTTTAGCCAAAGTAAGTATATACGTTTTTCCACTTTCCAGCTTTCCTATTCCATAATCATAGAAATTTATCATGATTGGCGTATAGTCTTTATGCGAAATACGTAACATAGAATTACCTTGTGGCATATATACCCAATATTCCCCTAACTTCGGTATCACATTTCCCATGACATTACCCTCAAACTGTACTCCATCAAGAGCTATTCCGACCTTTATCAAAGCACAATTTCTATCATTTTCATCTAGCCTTGCAGGAGTTACTGCCGATAAGTCACCCTCAGAAATGGCGAAAGATTCAACCTTCAGCTTTTGAGCAAAGCTTGATGGTATTAAGAATAAAAATAAAATAATTATCAACAAATATCGTCTCATAAGTCTTTATTTTAAATTATTCAGAAAGGGCTAAGCGAAACCCATTGAATGCATCTTTATAATTAGATTCTGCAAACATACGATAAGATAAATAGCAAATCCTAATATCAAAAAAATAGTTTCCACCACGAAGTACGTGCTTAGTACCAGCAGAAGAGCCAAGAGGATTAATTTGAGAATCATTCTGATATTGTCCCCACAAATCTTGACACCACTCCGAAACATTCCCTCCCATATCAAAAATACCTAATTCGTTCGCCTGTTTAGTGCCAACAGGATGTCTTTTATTTGAACTATTACCATCATACCAAGCTACATCCAAAACATTATTACTCCCACTATAAAGGTATCTTTTACTTTTTTTGCCTCCACGAGCAGCATATTCCCATTCCGCTTCGGTTGGTAAACGAAATTTTAATCCTGTTATTTTATTCAGTTTTTCAATAAACTCTTGACAATCATTCCAACTTACATAATTTTTGGGTAACAGGTCTCCATCATTTGTTGAATATTTACTATCCATCACTACATTCCATAAAGCTTGTGTCACTTCATATTTACCTATATAATAATCTTCTGTCAACAAAACCTCATGTGCAGGAAGTTCAATTTTGTAAGGTTCTTTTACCTCTTTTGTTGCCCCCATCATAAACGTACCAGCCTCAACCTTTATCATCTCTATGTTAATGCCATCTTTTACTGGAATTGAAATAGAATTTGCCGTTTCAGATTCTTTCTTTTTATTCTCTATTAAAGTTATTTGTTCTTTATGTCCTGCGGTTAGTTCTACTTGCTTAGATTGCCACCCAACATATAATACAGTTATAGTTACTGTTGGTGATTTAGCATCAATAAAGAAGTTTCCTTCCATATCTGTTATCGCCCAATTGTCCGTCCCATTTTCTTTAATTGCGGCACCAATAATTGGCTCACCATTAACATCTACAACCTTGCCAAAGAATTTTACATTTTGCGAATTGACAGAATTTTGATTTGTAGCTTCCTTACCCATTGTAGATGCAAGAGCAGTTTTTGCTTCTTTTGACAATGTTATCTGAAGATTACTTGGAGCAGAAGCCTTCAATTTCACCATACCCTCCTCAGATTCATAGCCGTCACAAAATACAACAAAAGAATGCTGACCTATAGGAAAATTTGCCATTGCGACTCCATCACTACCCTTTATTCGTTTATTATCCACTAGAACCGTAGCTTCTATTGGAGTATATTTAATCGTAAGAGTTTGTGTTTGGCTGGATTGAATTCCACCGGAAACAGTTAGCATTAATTCATAAGTTCTATTACTCTCCAACTTCTCCATGCTATAGTTTGCAAATGTAACAATTATCGGAGGATAATATGGATGCTTAACTTTCAGCATACGGCTGCCTTGTGGCATATATACCCAATATTCACCCACATTATTTACAACCTGCCCTACAACATTCCCTTCAAATTGCACACCTTGCAATCCAATGCCTACTTTCACCAATGCACAATTCTTGTCGTTCAAATCTTTGCGAGATTGAATTTGGGCAGAAAGGTCGCTTTCTGCAATTCCAAAGGATTTTACATGTAATTCCTGTGAACAAACCGAAATGGAAAAAAGCAATAATACAAAGAATGTAAATGCTTTCATTATTTTCCCTACTATAAAAGTAATATATTTCATTCTTTAGCTAAACATTTTTACTAACAAACAACATACAAAGAAAAACAAAGCCACGATTAGGCAAAGTATCTTTGCGAACCAAAGTCCCCATTCTACTTTTATTATCGCTTTCGGAAAATCTGTTGCAACATATTCAGTTCTTTTAGGACTGGCCACATATGATAATGGCTTTTTAAGCCTGTAACTTGCATACAATAGATTCACAATAACATTCAGAATCAAATGAGTAAGTTCTAAAAGTATAACCAACAAGCAAGATATTATTATGACTTGTGCATAATGATTATGCAACAACTCATCCAACTTATACTCACCTTTTTCAACCAATAGCCAAATCAGTCCTAACCCTGTAATTGCCAAATATCTAATATAAGTCGATATTCTGTCAGAAAACAAGACCGCATTTTTCATACGTTCGTTATATTTTTTCCGAATATCTTGAATATTATTTATCATTTGCATATTGCACCCCCCTACCCCTTATCGTTACAATTGGCAAGAACTCTAAGGAACAATAATAACCCCTTTACATTTTACATTATCTTTCAAAGAATCCATTGGGACTTTACCACTTTCATCTTCATCACCACGACTTTGTAGTTTTTCCCGACTATAACGCACTTTTTCCAAAGCATGGCCAAAGTCGTTATTTCTAAACTGATGCAGAGTCAATGCTTTAATTCTTTTTCTAGAAACAGGCAGAAATTTATAATTATGTCTCATCTTTGCTTAAAAAAGTCTCTTATTAATTATATTTTCAAACATCTTGAATTCTAATTCTCCCTATTATTCTGTGAGAACCAAACGAAAGCCAATATCATCAGACTTAACAATAGCCCCCGTTGCATTACGACTTTTCACACTGCAAAATTGACTGCCTGTAAAAAACCACCGCCAACTGCCACCTCGCAAAACTCGTCTTGCTCCATCTACAGGACCTTTTGGATCTACTGACGCAGAACTAGAATAATCTCCGTACCAATCTTCACACCATTCATATACATTGCCTGACATATCATAAAGCCCTAATTCATTCGGTCGTTTCATTCCTACTTCATGAACTTTCCCATCTTTCCAACCTACATCATCAAATTTACTACTACCACTATACATATAATCCTTACTATTTTTTCCGCCAATAGCAGCATATTCCCACTCCGCTTCTGTAGGAAGACGAAACTGGCAGTTTGTAATCTCATTAAGTTTAGATATAAATTTTTGGCAATCATTCCAACTTACCATTCCCACAGGATATTTAACACCTTTATTTTTGGAAGGGTTCGTACCCATTATCACTTGCCACAGGGCTTGAGTTACCTCATATTTTCCAATATAGTAGTTTCTTGTCAATGTTACTTTATGAACTGGTTTTTCTTTGTTTCCATCCTCTCCCACCTTAGAAGTAGCCCCCATCATAAACGTTCCTGCCTCAACTTTCACCATTTCAATACTAATACCGTCCTTTACAGGAATCGTTATCGTATTACCAGAAATTTTACTGGAGCTACTAGCAGAAGTTGGCCTTTGTTGCACTGTTGTTTGAGCTATAGGTTCAGTAGGTTGTACCATATTACCATTCTGATTCAGCATCAACACATAAGTCCTATTACCCTCCAACTTCTCCACGCCAAAATCTGCAAAAGTAACCATGACAGGCAGAAAATTCTTGGTTATCACTTTTATCTGTCGTGAATTCTGAGGCATGTAAACCCACACTTCATTATTGTGCTTATCCAATGGCGAAACCACATTGCCTTCCACATCCAAGACTTCACCGACAAACTGCACTTTGACCAAGGCACAGTTTTTGTCATTCGTATCCTTGCGAGGTTGAAGTTGTGCCGTCAAATCAGAGGAAGCCAACTCAAACTCAGGAATTAGCTTTTGAGCCGATACAGAAAAGGCTTCAAGCACCAACAACATAAAAAGCAGAAATCGGCTCTTCATTTTCTGTTTATACCAAACATTACATTCATTATCTTACAAACGACTCCACCTTTACTCCATCTTGAAAAAGAGCGCCATTTTGCAAAACACCATTCTCGCAGTAGCCGTCAATATAATCACCAGCTTGAGGAACCGTAGAGCAACCTGCCACCGCATGGGAACTACGGAATGTCATTCTTCCATTGCCATGTGGCTTGCCATTGAGAACACCACCTGTCCATGTAGCATAACCTAGATTTACAGTTCCAGACTTTGCCGTTTCTTTCTTTGCAGGATTTACTGAAGTTGGGCCTCCATCAACATCTACAGGTTTAACCACCTTACCAGAGGTCTTGGCAGATTGCTTTTCAACTTGCGAATTATCCCTTTTTGGAGATTCAACATTTTCCTTAACCGTAAACTTAGCGATGTGTACTGTATCTTGGGATACGGAATCCGTCTTTACATCTTGCTGAGCTACCTCCGAAGACTTGCCCTTATCACCGAAATGGTTCTTAGCATACCAACCGATGCCACCCACCAACAAGAGTCCGATGACAAGAGCAGCAACCTTTCCGATAGGCAGCGAACTGGAAGAGCTAGGAATAACTGGGTCTGTAACGATAGGTTCACCAGCAGTCATACCGACACCAGAGCCCATCTGCGATTTGCCTTGCTGCAATATCTTCTGAAAATCAAGAATGGTTTGCGGATGGCAAAGGCTATCCTTCTGCATTCCACAGATAATAGCATCCATCGTATTCTGCGAGATGTTTTCAGGCAAAGCTCGATATATCTTATGAACGCTCTGCTCCGAGGCATCATTTGGCTCCTTGCCTGTTACCATATATAATAAGGTGGCGGCTAGCGAATAAATATCCAACGAAGGTTGGAACTCCGAAACAGGTTGCCTCAGTTCCATAGGAGAATAGCCTTTGGAATATCCACCAATCCCTTTGTTTCTCTTTGGCTTTCCGTTCTCGAAATACACAGCCTGACCGAAGTCTATCAGCATTGGCTTTATCAACGCTCCCTCACACACCATCATGATGTTATCTGGTTTGATGTCCAAGTGCAAGATATGATGGTTATGGAGATAAGAGAGCGCACCCGATATAGCGCCGACGATTCCCCGAGCTTGGCTCTCAGACAAACAACCACCTTGTTCGGAAACATATTGATAAAGCGATACTTTGCCAAGATATGCCATCACATAATAAACCGTGTTGTTCTGTTCAAAGACCTCGTTCACTGGCACAATATTGGCATGTTTCAAGGCATGAAGTATCTCTGCCTCTTCTCGGAAATCTTGCTTCGCCTGCTTGAATAGCTGTTGGTTCTCTTGTGCCACCTGTACGTTCCCATTGGCATCCCTAGAACAAATCTTGCCCATGAAGAATTCCTTGATGGTAAATGTAGCAACCTGAGAAATGTTGCCTACCATAATCTGCGCCTTGGCTAGGTAAGTGATGCCAAAACCACCCTGATGTAGTTGTTTATCTATCGTATATGTCGTTGCTCCTTTCAGAACGGAGCCTATTGCTAATGCGTTCTCTATCATAACTTATTTATTTGTAAGACAAAAGTGAGTTTTACCTAATATGAATTCTTGGTCTAACTGGATGTAAACCGACGTACCTACAGGTATCATCTTTCCTGAAAGATAAACAGGATTCTTGGAGCGATTAACGGTCAGGAGGTATTTGTAGGAATGTCCCACTGCCTCGACAAGAATCGTTACAGAGCGATGGCTAATAGTCCTATCTCCCTCTATCATAATATCAGAAGGAGAAGACGAGTCATACATGCCTATCGTATTGGAACCCAACTGCAAACCATAATATTTGTCTTTGTTGTAGAAGTGCCTCTTTTTCTGCAAGAGTCTGGCTACCACACCCGAAGGAGTTCCATTGGTAGGAATAATAGGGTCTGTTGCAGGATGGGATGACTTTTCCGAGTTTCCATCCATACCCATTCGAATTTGCTTCTCGGTGATTTTCACGCCAAACGTTTGTCCACATTCTAGATGAGGACATTTTACCTTGACCAAGCCTCCCTGTCCTGGCGAATAAAACTTCACCACTTGTCCACATTTGGGGCATTTTGTCGCAATGACTGGTTTTTTATTTTCTTCCATCGCTATTTTTACCAACTCATTAACACATTATTATATAGTGCCTTTGATGTCACCAATTGAGGATGCTGTCTCTTGTTATGCAGCTGTACATCTTTATGAATATACTTGAAAAGTTCGATGGCGGTAATGTTCTTGTCGCCATCGCTATCCGCCTTCCCACGCAAGCCCTTCATAATACCATTGGTCATCAATCCCGAACCAACCAAAGGACTCTCTGAAGAAGTTTCGCTAGAACGAGAGGATAGATATACGATATACCGAGGATTGCTCTTCATAATGTTTTCCCATGCCTTTTCATTGGCACTGACAAAATTCTTGGAATGCATATTGTTAGCAGCAGTTCCAGAGTAGCAAGCATCAATATAACATACGATATCCTTGGCTGGGCACTGGTCTAGCTCTCGGAACAGCTCATTATACGAGAGCATCTGCGAAGAAGTGGATGCATAAGTACAAATGATGTTCTCCATACCATGCCCACTATAGGAAAATACAATCCTATCATTGGAGGTTGCTATATTTCTTACCTTTCTGATGGCAGCGATGACATTGGCACGAGTAGCATTCTGAGAGGTTAGCAGAACTACAGTCGCTCCCTTCGACTTATATAACGAAGCCAGACTCTTGGCATCCTTGGTAGACTGGGTGAGGTCGTTAGCCGTTCCTTCATAATCAGACACACCAGTAATGATGGCGTATGTTTTCTGTGCAAGCGCAGTTGTTGTCAGCAAAAAAGCAGACAAGCATGTTAGGACTAATCTTTTCATGATGTTTATATGTTTTAAGCGTGAGCCTTGCAACGGCTACACATTTGGTTCTTGAATTCGATTTCCGAAAGAGGCTTCGCACAACAAGGGCAAATCAACTTACCCGAATATTTGCTATTGAAATTCTTCAATTTCGAGTCTTTACCTATATATATGTTGATGAAAGCCTGTAGTATAGTGGTAAACACGGCTGTCACCGCCACTCCATATACCTTCTGATGCAACGGCAACAGCAAGGTGAGCACCAGTCCAATCATCGCCGAGATAAATCCTGGCAAGAACTTCATCATGTTCTTTTTCTGCAATTTGGCATCTATCTCCGTTTTCTCCCTGATTGCCTTGTCATGAATTTCAAGAACATACCGAAACTCCTGTTGATAATTCTTAGGGTCTTCCTCCAAGACATGATGGGCATAGAAAGTGAATCCCATGCTTGTTTGGTCGGCAAGAACGATACGAGTAAACTCGGTAATGTTCACCCTCTTTATCTGGACTAGCTCATCATTCTCATTGATGATGTATGTGCCATTCGTGGAGTTGAGGTCTTCCAAAATCCACTGTCCACTATCCGTAACAGTAATCTTGGCATGTTGCCTACTTACCCTCGAACCATTGATGGCAAACCGCTGGGTTCCCTCTTTTCCAATAATAACTTCTAGCATAATTCATTCTTCTTGATGGTGCTCTTGCTGACCAACTCCTTGTATTTTTTCAACAAAGGCTTTGGAAGTTTAAGCGTTATTGTATTTTTTATGCAATCAGACAAAACAAGGTGCTGTTTCAAAACATTTATGTCGTAGAGAAACCACTGATTGATGATTACACTTCTTCCTAATCTCACAAAAGGACTGACTTCTCCATCTGCATACGAAGCCGATACCAAAGTTTCCACCTTAGAAATGCCAAACGACAGAACGGTCGTCATACCACCTATGTAGCATATCTTGGTGTAATTGCCATCAGCCATAATATATGCTATGTTATCAACAAATAGCATGATCATTTCGTCTCGATTGTTGAGACAAATCTTTTTCATAAGCTACACATTATTATATATTACTATTTTATCTTTTCCAGCAACCCTGTCGGCACATACGCCGTACTCACCAAACAAACGCCTTTCACCTCGACAACTACCCTCTGCTGTCCGCCGAGCCTAGCCACCCTACCGACCACCCCCTTAAACTCGCCGCCAGTCACCTTCACCAAGTCGCCACTCTTGAAGTGGCACTGGTCTTCGCTCACCACCTTCACCTTATCTATATCCACACTCGTTACCTTGATGAAATTCATCATGGCAGCATAGGGGATGGTGAGAGGTGGATTCTTGCCCGCCTCATCTTGCTTGAAATGATCATAATAAGGATTGAGAAAATTCAAATCGTCGTTATTGAGTATTTGGGAGATTGTTTCTAGAGTGGCATACACAAAGAGGAAATTAGGCAGGAAAGGCTCTATCTTGAATCGTCGCTTTCCTTTGACAATCTTCGCAACGTGCCGCAAAGGGAGATAGCATTCGGCATCTATTCTATTACCGTCGGGGCTATTTCGTTTGCTCAGAATATAATCGTAGGCTTTCTTCTCACGATGGTATGTGGCTCGCAACACGTACCATTTCTTCATTGGGTTTGGAGCATATCTTACCGACACCTCATTTTGTGTATTATTGAGGGGGACATCGGAGGTAAGTCCGACGTGGGGAGATACTTTTCTACCTCCATCGGGTGCCACATTAATCAATGTTGACATGGTATTTTCCTAGTTTCTTAGAAAAATCCTCAAAAACGAACGGACACAAAAAGAGCGCGGAGCCAGTCTGCTGCCCGTCCCACGCTATTAAGGCCTTCGCATTGCCCTGTCTGTCGAAACGAACAACGCTGGAAGCCCCACGCCGATGTAAGTATATAGTACCACCTATCAACTCATTGCTAAATGCTATGAGCCAATAAGGGTTGTATATATGATACATCCCAAGGGGCGTCCCCGTTGCTTTGTTCTTGACAGACATTTGGAAGTTGCGAAGTTCTAATAGCGTCAAAACCAAAGCGTACAGTTACGCCTTTATGTATATATGTCCATCCCACCTTCGCCCTGTTGGAGCTTCCAGTAAGGATATGACACCGCAAAAGTAACAATTATTATCGAAACAACAAAACTTTTAGCGAAAAAGTTTCGAAAAAAGTTATGTGAGGGGGAACTATGGTGAAAAGGAGGGGAGCTGCGGAGCATGATTCTTCCAACAAAAGGAATGATATTTAGAAAGAAGTACGGCGGCGATAAAGAACCAATAAATACACGCACGTATAAATCTTTTTTCTCGAAAAAGTATCAAAGTCTCATTTTTAGGCATAAAATAAGGCTTATATCTTTAATACACAGAACTTTACCACGAATGAGACTTCTCTAAAAATGAAGGAAGAAGTATCATCGAAGTATCATAAATTAGCGAGAAGTATGTAAGCGGCTCCGCGTTTATACCATTGTAGTATTCTCATTTATTCGTACCTTTG
>JAJXAL010000208.1:0-2898 GCA_021628325.1 Segatella copri
TACGATCCACAAGCAGTGGAAAGTAAATGGTATCAGTACTGGCTCGACAACAAGCTTTTCAGCTCTAAGCCAGATGGTCGTGAACCTTATACAGTGGTTATCCCTCCACCAAACGTAACGGGTGTGCTCCACATGGGACACATGCTCAACAATACTATCCAGGATATTCTCGTTCGCCGTGCTCGCATGGAGGGCAAGAACGCATGTTGGGTACCAGGTACCGACCATGCCAGTATCGCTACCGAGGCAAAGGTTGTAAACCGCCTCGCTCAGCAGGGCATCAAGAAGACCGACCTTACCCGCGAGGAGTTCCTCAAGCACGCTTGGGACTGGACTCACGAGCATGGTGGCATCATCCTCAAGCAGCTCCGCAAACTCGGTGCCAGCTGCGACTGGGACCGCACAGCATTCACCATGGACGAGACCCGCTCTCGTGCCGTCATCCACGTATTCTGCGACCTGTACAAGAAGGGTCTCATCTATCGTGGCGTGCGCATGGTTAACTGGGACCCTAAGGCTCAGACTGCGCTCTCTGACGAAGAGGTTATCTACAAGGACGAGCACTCTAAGCTCTACCACTTGAAGTATTATGTAGTAGAGCAGGACTGCCAGCAGGTGGATGAAGAGAACGTGATACACAAGGATGAGAAGGGATACTATGCTGTAGTAGCAACCACCCGTCCTGAGACCATCATGGGTGACTCTGCCATGTGTATCAACCCAGAGGATAAGAAGAATACCTGGCTGAAGGGTAAGCACGTTATCGTGCCTCTCGTAAACCGCGAGATTCCTGTCATCGAGGATACATACGTAGATATCGAGTTCGGTACCGGTTGCTTGAAGGTAACTCCAGCTCACGATATCAACGACCACGCACTCGGTTTGAAGCACGGTTTGGAAACCATCGACATCTTCAACGACAATGGTACTATCAGCGAGGCAGCAGGTCTCTATGTAGGTATGGACCGCATGGACGTGCGCAAGCAGATTTCCATCGACCTTCAGAACGCCGGTCTGATGGAGAAGATCGAGGACTATAATAATAAGGTGGGCTTCTCTGAGCGTACCAATGTGCCTATCGAGCCAAAGCTCTCTACACAGTGGTTCCTCAAGATGCAGCACTTTGCCGACATCGCCCTTCCTCCAGTAATGGACGATGATATCGAGTTCTATCCTAAGAAGTATAAGAACACCTATCGCCACTGGTTGGAGAACATCAAGGACTGGTGTATCAGCCGTCAGCTCTGGTGGGGTCACCGCATCCCAGCCTACTACTTCGACAATGCCGGCAAGAAGGATTTCGTGGTAGCTGAGACTGCAGAGGAGGCTCTGAAACTCGCTCAGGAGAAGAATGCCAACATCAAGGCTGAGGATCTTGAGCAGGAGAGCGACTGCCTCGACACCTGGTTCTCTTCATGGTTGTGGCCTATCTCTCTGTTTGATGGTATCGAGCATCCTGACAATGAGGAGATCAACTACTACTACCCTACTTCCGACCTCGTAACTGGTCCGGATATCATCTTCTTCTGGGTAGCACGTATGATCATGGCTGGCTACGAGTATCGTGGCAAGATGCCATTCAAGCACGTATATTTCACAGGTATCGTACGCGACAAGCTGGGCCGTAAGATGAGCAAGAGTCTCGGTAACTCACCAGACCCACTGGATCTGATTGACAAGTTTGGTGCCGATGGTGTTCGTATGGGTATGATGCTCAGCGCTCCAGCGGGCAACGACATCCTCTTCGACGAGAGCCTCTGCGAGCAGGGACGTAACTTCAACAACAAGATCTGGAATGCCTTCCGCCTCGTAAAGGGTTGGGAGACTGCAGATATCGAGCAGCCTAAGAGTGCTGAAATCGCCGTGAAGTGGTTTGATGCCAAGCTCAAGGAGGTGAACGAGGAGATGCAGAAGCAGTTTAAGGACTACCGTATCTCTGAGGCATTGATGACTGTATATAAGCTGTTCTGGGATGAGTTCTCATCTTGGTACCTGGAGATGGTGAAGCCAGCTTACGGCCAGCCTATCGACCAGAAGAGCTACGATGCTACCCTCCGCTTCTTCGATGCCCTCCTGAAGATGCTGCATCCATTCATGCCATTCATCACCGAGGAGTTGTGGCAGCACATCTACGACCGCAAGGATGGCGAGAGCATCATGCGCGAGAAGCTGGATATTCCTGCACCTACAGCTGAGGAGCAGAAGTTGGCAGCCGACATTGAGGCTGTGAAGCAGATTATCGCCGGTGTTCGTACCGTTCGCAACCAGAAGAACATTGCCCAAAAGGAGCAGTTGTCTCTACAGGTAGTAGACAAGAACGATTTCGAGGCTTACAACGACATAACTCTGAAGATGGCTAACCTCGACAAGATTGAGGTCATCGCCGAGAAGAGTGCCGATGCATCCAGCTTCATGGTAGGCACCGACGAGTTTGCCGTACCATTGGGCGACCTCATCGACGTGGCAGCCGAGATTGAGAAGGCAGAGGCTCAGCTCAAGCACCTGGAGGGCTTCCTGATGGGTGTACGCAAGAAGCTCAGCAATGAGAACTTCGTAGCTCATGCTCCTGAGAAGGTAGTAGCTCTGGAGCGCAAGAAGGAGAGCGACTCTGTAGAGAAGATTGCTGCCCTGAAGGCAACCATCGAGGAGCTCAAGAAGAAATAATAGTTTAATATTTATCATGTTAAGTGCGGAATGTTAAGTGTAAGAACTTAGCATTTCACACTTAACATTTCATATTTTCAAGAGAAACATGATCAAGAAGCTTTTCACCTTATTTATATGTACGCTATCTCTAGCAGCAACTTTCACCAGTTGTGGCGATGAAGCTATTGATGTAGAAAGCGTCAATAAGCAGACTATCTTCGTCTTCTATCCTTGGACGGGTGGAACCAACAC
>JAJXAL010000209.1:0-2890 GCA_021628325.1 Segatella copri
ACTTGTGGATTCAGTGGCGAGCTGAGATTTTAGCCGTAGTCTTTCTTTTTCATTGTCTTGTACTTTTTTATGTTACACAAAATCGAGGATATTGAAGTCCTCATAATTGTCAGGCAATCGGGAACTGATGTTTTCCTCCACCGTATCTTTTTCATTCATCGCTTGGACGGCAATGTTTATGGATGCCTCTATCTGCATAAACAGTTTCTCGTCATTGATCATCCGTGCGAACAGTTCCGTTCCATCCAAATCTTTGAACACTTCTCCAGCCTGTACCATTTCTGCCTTGGATGCCTTTGGCTTTTTCACCGTGCGGACAGCAAGGTCTATGTTATCAAAGGATTTACCCTTGGCTCGTGGTACATCAGCCTCGTCCTCGTCAGAATATTCTGTCGGTACATCCTCTATTCGACAATCATTGAAAGTTTCATCCAAGTCTTCGTCAGGAATCTGAGCAGAAGATTTTGTCTCTTGTTGTGTTTCCTCAAAAGTTACATCTTCCTCTTTCACTGGCTCGGACATATTGCTTTCTGTCTTATCCTCGTCCTTATTTTCTTTCAAGGGAGGCTTATACTGATACTGGCTCTTGGGAACAAACTCATAAGGGTCTATCGGTGGTTTTGTTTCTTCACCTTTTCCCTCTTTCGGCAGACATCGCTCCTTTTCCTCTCTCATAAAGAACCATATTGTCCAAAAGTTGAACAATACCAGCAATATGATAAAAACATTCTCCATAGGCTTACACTTCGATAGGTTATTTGCCCACAAAAGCACTAACGCTCGTAGATGTTCGCTGCTTTTCCAAATACATCTCGTCTATCACTGTGCCATATTGCTTGAAGTGTTCCGTCAGAACATGGTCAATGTAGCTTGATATGGACACGGTTCCATTACTGATGAGAGGTATCATATTCGCAATAATATGATGATAGTCCTTGCGAATATAGGTCATTCTTCCAGAACGAGCAGGAAACTCGGTAGGACGTATGAACTTCTCCGTGTATCTGTTACGGAGTGCATTTCCCTTGTTTCCATTAGTGGACTGCTTGCTTACTGTTGTCGTTGGCTTTTTACCATAATTCTTCTTTGTCTGTTTCATGTCTCTTATTTTTATATGTTAGTGAATGTCTTGATATGCTTGCCGAAAGACTCGGCAATATCCTCTTGATAGTCCTCGAAATGAGATGCCAACACATTGTCGATGTAGCTGGCTATCGTCACCTCGTTCTTGCCTATGACTTGTATCAACTTCATGATGCGGTCATGGAAGTTACTGCGGATGCAGACTTGCTTTCCTTTGCGTGCCGTCATTCCCGACTCTCGCATAAAGGATTCCTCATAGTCACGTTTCACAATGCATTCCTTGTTTACTGCAATATCCTTCGTCTTGTTCTTTCTATTTTGTGGAACTTGTGGAGTTGCTATCGCCACATTCTTTTCTGTGGAGGTAGATTTTTTATCCACTTTTGCGCCATCTGCTTCTTGTGCATCACCTTTGTCTTCCATGTCTTGCGACTCATTGGATGTAGCAGCACTTTTAACAGGCTTTGAAACGCTGTAGTCTTCTTGAACCAAGGACTGTATGACAAGGTCGGCATACTCTTCCTCTGCTTTTGTCTTTTTTGCCATGTTACTTATGTTTTGATGATTGTTAATACTTCGTCCACCAACTTGTCAAGATTACTTCCTCTTACAAGGCTCTTGTCTGCGGGAAACACTGTAGAGCGAAATACCGCTTTTCTCTCATTGGCAGTCTCCTTGCGGAAACGCTTGCTGTCTGGCAAAAATGTCTTCAATACAGAAAGTGCATGCTCTGCGAATACCTTTTCGTAGGTATCATACAGTTCCGTCTTTTCACGACCATCCACCATGTTCCAGACAAGATGAATGCTCTTGACGTTGCCCCTTCCGATGGTGATGAACGCCTCATTGATAGTCTTGGCATATCCGATGGAACTTGTCAATACCACACGGTCTGCTATAATCGGCGTGAAGATATGATTCATCTTGGAAACCAAGCAAATCACATCGTTGTTATTTGCGGTTCCTGGCAAATCAAAGAAGATGAAGTCCAATGTAGGGTGCTTTGCCTTCATCTTCTCGGCAACCTCCAAGGCATCCTCTGCCTTGCTTTTTGTTACAGGATACGGCTTTTTGTTCAACTTCTTGATTTGCTCATAAGCCATCTTCTTGTAATGTGCGTCCTTGACGGTTGCTTCCGTATCACGGCTACGGATACCACTGATACTGTACTGAGGGTGGTCGCAATCAATAATTGCCACATTGTAGCCCTTCACATAATGCAGGTAACTTGCCACGAGTACCGTGAGTGTCGTCTTTCCTGCGCCTCCTTTTTGGGTGGAGAATGCCACATACTTTGTCTTTTCCATTTTTTTGCCTATTTGGATTATTATACATTGTTTTGTTGGGTTGGTTGCCGTTCTGAACGTCCACCTCTCCGTTTAAGCGTTTGAACGTATTGTTGTTCACATAAGTGTTCAAATGAATATTCAAATACTTGTTCATCCTATGAATTATTCAAGTGGTTCTGTGCGGTTGTTATTGCGTGTCTCTCCGAACATTCAAATGTTCCTCCGCATAGTCTTCCATACAGAAAATTAAGCATCCCAATGAACACCGATTCATCTGAATCACGCTGCAAAATAACAACGAAAAATCCGAAAAACAATGGTTTTCAAATCAAGTGGCAGTCCGTGGCACTGAAGTGTCGTCCATGGCACTCGAAAACGTTCATTTCCAACACTTTATTGCTGTAATTTTGCACTCGAAAGGCAAAGCGATGGATAGCGAATCCATATCGTTCCGAGAAGAACTAAGGCTTGATGCTCCGCAAAGGACTGGATTTCCCGAACAGCTTCCATTCGGGATG
>JAJXAL010000210.1:0-2867 GCA_021628325.1 Segatella copri
GTGAGAAAGATTTTGATATAGACGGATTCCTCAACGTGCTGGAACCTTACTACAAGGGTGGTGAGTACGACTATCTGCTTAACTCCGACAAGGAGCTTGACCTGCTGCACAAGCGGTTCATTGTTTTCGAGATAGATTCCATCAAGGGTGCGCCCGTCAAGGCTGCATAAATAACTATTCCATTAGCAAGGAATTAGGCAAGTGTACATTGAAAAGACCTATCATCCGCCTACTTATCCATTCAACGAAAGACGATGGGGAGTGTAGCATGTAGGAAATCCATAAGTCAATCAGCTATCAGATTGCGACTGAATGGTGGGATGAAAAGATAGACAAAGGATAAAATCTATACTGATTGAATGATAGTCCAAGCGGTATCTGCGCGTACCTGCAACGTAAGATAGCTAAACTCGTTGTATCGTGACACTCATTTTCCAGTCTTTGAGGAGAATAGAGCATGTACTTGTCACGACGCATCTGCAATAAGCAGAAAAGGACGAAAGTCATATCCTCCTGTCTATCAGGCAAGAGTTATTATGCAAGCAAACGGGGATTGCCTAAATCGGAAAGCCACTTGTAAGGCTATGAGGTGCAGACCTCTGAATATCTGACAAGGCAACGGAGCCTCCGTAGTAGTCCGAGCAGGATAATGACCTGCACATGGCAAAGGGAGGCAGTTAATTCTTTTAATACAATTAATGAAAAATGTGTGAGACATTATGAGAAATTCAGAAAGAGTATTAAACAGTCTGGCTATACACAGCCGACAACCGAACTATAAATTTGAGCGGCTTTACCGCCTGCTCTTCAATGAACAGATGTACTATGCTGCCTATCAGCGCATTTATGCAAAGGAGGGTAACATGACCAAGGGGGCAGACAACGCCACCATTGACCACATGAGTATATCACGCATTGAAAAACTGATAATTTCGTTGAAAGACGAGTCATATCAGCCCATACCGTCAAGGAGAGTTTATATTCCCAAGAAGAATGGGAAGAAACGACCTCTTGGCATACCCACATTCAACGACAAACTTCTTCAAGAAGTTGTCAGAATGATTTTGGAAGCGATATATGAAGGTAGCTTTGACAACAATTCCCATGGTTTTAGACCCAAGCGAAGTTGTCATACAGCCTTGCAACAAATTCAAAAGTCATTCAATGGGACACGTTGGTTCATAGAAGGGGACATCAAAGGCTTCTTTGACAATATCAATCATAACACATTGATAGACATTTTAAGGAAGCGAATTGACGATGAGCGTTTTCTTCGATTGATACGCAAGTTCCTCAATGCGGGATTTATTGAAAATTGGGTATTCAACAAAACATATAGTGGCACGCCACAAGGTGGAATAATCAGCCCGATATTGGCAAACATCTACCTTGACCAACTTGACACTTATATGCGTGAATACATCCAAAAATTCAACAAGGGCAAGGAAAGAGCAGACAATCCCGAAAGGGTGAAATTTGAGTACGGCAAAAGTCGTGCAGTGTTGAAACTCAAAGCGGTAACAGACAGGGAAGAGCGCAAATTCATAGTCAAAGAAATAAAACACTTTGATAAGGAAAGAGCAAAAATTCCTTGTGGTGTGGATATGGATGCAAATTTCAGACGCCTAAAATATGTACGGTATGCAGATGATTTTCTGTGTGCTGTCATTGGAACAAAGAAAGAGGCGGAAGCCATCAAGCAGGACATCAAAAAGTTCCTTGCCGAGAAGCTTTCGCTTGAACTTTCAGATGAGAAGACACTCATTACACATGGAAGAAAGTCTGCAAAGTTCCTCGGCTATGAAATCTATATCCGCAAATCTGTATTGACCAAGAGAAACAAGGCTGGCAGATTGACAAGACCCTTTAATAATAAGGTGTACTTGAAGATGCCGACGCAAGTGATTAGAAAGAAACTCCTTGACTATGGTGCATTGGAGATAAAGATGCACAATGGAAAGGAGTTTTACAAGCCTAAGCACCGACCATATCTCATCAACAGTGATGACTTGGAAATCTTGGAAAGATACAATGCTGAAATAAGAGGTATCTATAACTTCTATTCAATAGCAAACAATTGTCATTCGCTTCATACATTCAAGTATATCATGGAGTATAGCATGTACAAAACCTATGCGTCCAAGTATAGAAGTTCTGTAGTGCAAATCTGCAAGAAATACAAGAAAGACGGAGTGTTCACAGTAAGCTATAAGAACAGAAAAGGACAAACCTTAAAGAGGCAGTTTTACCACGATGGGTTCAAGCGTAAGAAACAAGAATATGGAGATTGCTATGACAGATTACCTGTTCAATACTTTTACCACGGAACAAGTCTTATCGACAGATTAAAGGCAAACCGTTGTGAATTGTGTGGAAAGGAAAACGTAAAACTTGATATGCACCATGTGAGAAAACTCAAAGACCTTCAAGGAAAGGAAGATTGGGAACGCCACATGATTGCACGCAAGCGTAAGACGATAGCTTTATGTCGTAGCTGCCATAAGAAAGTCCATTACGGTAGTATAGACTGATAGAATTAATGGAGAGCCGGGTACGCCGAAATGTGTAAGTCCGGTTCGGGGGCGAGCATTTGGAAACCTACCATAGTAATATGGCAAGGCGCTGGGTGCTTAGCCTACACCATCCAATCCTGTTCCCAGTCACGACCATCATCATCATGGAGCTGTTCATCAACAAGATGCGCCGCCTGAAAGGCATCCGCAAGATGATAGTGATAGAGGAGGCATGGAAAGCGATAGCTTCGGCAAACATGGCGTCCTATATCAAGTATCTCTATAAGACGGTCAGAAAATTCTTCGGTGAGGCGGTTGTGGTGACGCAGGAAGTCGAGGACATCATATCCTCCG
>JAJXAL010000060.1:0-24138 GCA_021628325.1 Segatella copri
ATAAAAGCATCATTCTGCTATTTTTTGCTTTTTTAGACGTTATTTTCTCCAAAAATCTCATCACAGACTTTTTGTAAATTATCTCCCTCATCGTCACCAATAGATATAAAAATAGCACCATCATCGGTCAGCAAGTCTCTAGCAACCTTTAATCTCGGATAAATCATGTTGAGCCAATCGGTATGGAATCTACCATTGCTTTCGGCATTGGTAAACATACGATTGCCCTGCTCGTCAAACTGTCCTGAGTTGGCGAGGTATTCTTCTGAAGACTGAGCGAAATCATCTTCATAAACAAAGTCGTTTCCGGTATTGTAAGGTGGGTCTATATAGATCATTTTCACCTTATGGAGGTAAGTCTCCTTCAGACATTTGAGAACATCGAGGTTGTCACCCTCGATATAAAGGTTCTGGGTGTTGTCGAAATCAACGCTGTCTTCACGGCAAGGGCGAAGTGTGGCATTGATAGGAGAGTTGGCAAGGAGAATCGCCTTGCTCTTGTCGGGCCAGGTAAACTGGTAGCGTTCCGCTCTTTCTGACATCACACTATCAGAAAGATTCTGCTTGAGTTTCTCGAAATCTATGAGGTGCTTTGGCTGACCGCTTCTTTCATCCACGGTCTCCGTAACGCAGTCGGGAAACAGCTGCGCAATTTTCGTAATGTTGTCCTCGACACCATTACTACTCTGCATTCTTAATTTGTCCATTCGTAGCTCTTTTCATTGTTAGTCACTATATATAATAAGGTATAGCAACAAACATTGAAGCGAACTCCAACGTCTTTTGCTATAGCTGATGGGTGCGTTTGGAACTAAATCATTATCGGAGTAAAACGGGCAGCGGACAGAAGGATTGGCTGGAAAGCCATCCAAGGAAAGCCTTGATGAAGTGAAGACAAAGAAGAAGCGTGAGCTTCCCTTATCAACACTTAGGCTTTTGCCGGGCCCGCATAAACGATAAGTTCCGCCCACGCTATAGCGCAGGCGTTTACAGAACTTATTCATTCGTTTATGCTATACTTATATTCTGGCAAAATTTAAGTGTTTCCGAACAAATTAGTAAACGCAAGTTTATAATCTTACTATGTTATATCTTTCTTTTCTGTTTCTTATATTTCTTACTTTTTAAATTGTTATATATTCAAAATTCCTTGTTGGTCATTATGATGCAACAAGTTTTAAAGGATACCGGAATTTCATCCATAAGGAGTCAATTCGCAACACTATAGGGTTTCCATCCATGCGATAGCTTCTTGTGCAGTGCTAAAGCATAGGGCTTCTCCGCTTTTGTGTTCTTCTCTCGCCTTGTCAAGCTTCGCTTGCAAATCGGGAGTAATCGCATTAGTTGATGTGCTCATATCCTTTGTTTTAAATTGTTATTTGATGGCAAAGATAATAAAAAATAATGAGAAATGAGGTGTTCTTATGAATTTTAACACAGATAATCACAATTATAGTTGTTAAGCAAAAGTTTCCTTCACAAAATTTGTGAATATCGAATTAAAATATTATCTTTGCAACATCAAACCATTATAAATAATATAGCTATGAGCAACGATAATAAAACAACAAAGGAAATGCGAGCAAACGAGATGACTCCGGCTTTTCCTACGCATCCAGGGGATGTTCTGAAGGATGAGATAGAATACCGTGGAATCTCTCAGCGCCAGTTGGCGGAGGAAATGGGGATTGCTTATTCTGCCCTGAACGAAATTCTGAATGCTCGTCGCCCAGTAACGGAAAAAACGGCCCTGCTCTTTGAGGCTGCACTTGGAGTGAATGCTGAGCCTTTGTTGAAAATGCAGATGAGATATAATCTGCAATCTACTAAAAGTGATTCTACTTTTATGACGAGATTGGCAAAAGTAAGAAGGGTGGCTGCAGCCTTGTAAAAACAGAAGATATGAATAGTGATAATATAGATTTTGTAACTTGTTGCATTGGCTACTTGTCTCGTTGCTTGGGATAATATAATCAGCAAGTATATCAACGTCTTAAGACTTCTGGTATACTTGCTGATTTGATTTTTTACACAGATAATCATAATGTAAAGAGTCTGATAACTCTATCTTTTATCACAAAACACCCATTTATAACTCTATCTTTTATCACAAAACATGTCTTTATAACTCTATCTTTTAACAAAGTTAACACAAAATAATTGCATATCTCGCTAATAATCAGTATTTTTGCGCATAATCTTTTAAAGAATCAAAACAACTAAGAATATGGCTAGAGCAACAGGTTCAATCAATTATTTGGAGCATCGCACGCCCTTGAAGGACGAAAGCGGTAAGTATCAGATACATCCGATGTTCGTGAAACGGGATATCGTTGACCGGGAGAAGATGGAAAAGCGTGTTCGCGATCATTGTGCGATGAACGTTTCGTCCTTTATCTCCGCATTGGAAACGCTGGAGGATGAGACGCTTTATGCCCTGGCGGATGGCAACGAGGTGAGGGTAGGCGATATGTTTATCGTCAAGCCTAAGCTGGGGATGGTGAAGCATAAGGACAAGAATGGAATCGAATGGAAAAGGACCTATCATGAGGGTGACCTGATTCCTGCCAACGAGGTGGATATCTGCGGCTTGGAAATTCAGCCTACGAAGGAGTTTCTGGAAAGGCTGAAGCGCCATTCTAATGGTTGCAGCCGACAGTATTGGAGTGTGAAATCTACTCCAAAGGAGGCGGATAAGGAGTTTGCTGATATTGTAGAGATTTGTCAGCAGCAGGGTTATATCACGGTGAAGGATATGATTCGTGAATTCGGTGTTACCCGCTATCACGCCAATAAGGTGTTGAATGACCTCTGTGAGGAACCGGCTGCCAGAATGTATGCTACCAAGGAAGGTCCAATAACGCTCTATCGTTTGTGGAAGAAGGAGTAACTAAGACGTAGTTGTTGAAACGGCTCTTTAGGTTGACGGAATCGGTTCCTTAACTTGAATGAAGCGTCTCTTCTCGTTGAAGGATGCGTCTCCGAGAGTTAAAAGAAGCGTTTCCTGGAGTCAGAACAAGCGTCTTTTAGAGTACAAGCATATACCTTCTCAGACATTGCCACTAGGCTCAGCAGCTCTGCCGAGCCTAGTCAGCAGGTCTGCTGACTGCAGTCAGCACCTCTGCTGAGCCTAGTGACAACACCTTTTAGTCGTACAGCTATAACCTCTTTAGTCGTACAGCTATAACCTCTTTAGTCGTACAACTATAACCTCTTTAGTTGTACAACTATACACTTTTTAGTTGTACAATCGTAAAATTATGATACTTCGATGAGATATATTGGGTGCTCTCATTCAATCCAAACATACAGCATCTTCCTTTTATAACGTTCGTTTGCTTTTGTTCTATTTCAACGAACGAAATGAGGAAAAGCAGCTTCTCCTAATTCTGGCTCATATTCAAAACCTTCGTAACTGAAGCCTGCCAGTTCCTCTGGAGTAAGAAGCTGATTATTCAAGATATATCTCACCATGGCTCCACGGCAAGATTTAGCCCATACAGCCTGCATCTTCAATCTGCCGTCTTTCTGGCGGACATAAAAGAGTGGCTGAATGACCTTTATCTCTTTACATACTCTCTTCCAATCAAACAGATGTTCATATTCCTCTGTAGAAAGATGGATGAGTATACCATCGTCAGCTTTCACACTATCGATGAGAACATCTGTCAGTTTGTCTTTCCAGAACTGATTGATAGGCTTGTCGTTTGTAGCTTCGAGCGATACGCAATGCTCCATACGATAAGGTACGATGCCATCCAACGGTCGAAGCAATCCATAAAGGAAGCAGGTAATCCAGAGATGTTTCTGGGCATACTCTAACGACTCCTCGCTCAAAGAACTGGCACGCAAATGTTTGTATGCCTGACCATTGTAAGCCAGGATAGCAGGCATCTTCTCTGCAGCCATAAAATCATGATATCGCTTCCAGTTCGTCATTGCAATCTTGCTGCTGCAATCAAGTTGCTTAGCCAATTCCTCTACATTCATCATTGCCATTTCTTTGGCCAAGTCATTGGCAACTGATTGGAATAGTGGCACGGAGATAGGCTTCCTGTCTGCCTTCTCAAACATGATTTTGGCATTTGCCAATAATATCTGCATAATAATCAATCTTTTGAATTGTACTTGCAAAGATAAGAAAAAATCAATATACAATGCTAAATAGCCAAGAAAAATCCCATAAAATTAAAATTTTTTATAAAACGAGCATTATATAGTACTTTTTCTTGTGTAATCTATAAATATTTGTTACCTTTGCGTGAAAAAAACAATATAATACACTACTTAGTATGGCGGTTAAATATGAGATTCGTCAAATAGTTTTCTCATACCTCTTTTACCTGTATGATTTATGAACAAAAAATATCAGTTTAAGACAATGAAGCAAGTAAACATTCAATATTACAATTCGCCTTGCGGAGAAATCATCTTGGCATCGATGGGTGACGAACTGTGCCTTTGTGATTGGAATGAAATGCCATGTGCTGAGCGCAATAAGCATCGGCTTTTACGGTATATGAAGGCTGATTTCAAGATAGAAAGTACATATAAAAAGTGTTTGAGAGAAGAATGAGGAAAGTTTACTGGTTATCAGTTACTTTCCTCATTTTGGTTAAAAGTGGCGAGGACAGACGAAGACGGGAATACGACAAGATGAGACAGAGGAACGTTACCTATCCGTAACCTATACCCCAAATGGGGAATGTTGAGGTTCGGAAGAATAAGGAAGGTTACGAATTGAATTTGAATACTCTGATTTATAGTGAGTTACTAATGAGCAACGTAAGATTTTTGGTTACGAACCAAATTTGCCGTGTTCTGCCGTGAAATGCGTAGCAAGAAAAGACTCTTCATGTATTAATTTTGAACGCAAAAAAGAATGACGTTATGAAGAGTACATTTTCAATTATCTTCTACCTCAAAAGACAGGTAGTAAAGAAAGATGGTACTGTTCCAGTTATGGGACGTATCACAGTGGACGGAACACAGGCGCAGTTCAGTTGCAAGACAACTGCCAATCCAGATTTGTGGGACACCAAGGGCGGACGCATGATAGGTAAGAGTATGCAGGCTTTGGAAGTGAACCGCAAATTGGACAAGATGCGTGTGAGCATCAGCAAGCACTATCAGGAGATTATGGACAGGGACAACTTCGTCACTGCCGACAAGGTTAAGAACGCCTTTCTTGGATTGGAGTATCGCTGCCATACCTTGATGAAAGTCTATGAGCAAAGCAGGGATGAAATGGAAAAACAATACAAGGCAGGCATGAAATCTTTGAGCACATTCACAAAATATAGAATCGGTTGTGCTTACGTGGGCGAGTTTTTGCAGTCGCATTATCGTGTAAAGGACATTGCCTTGAAAGAATTGTCCCTGCCGTTTATTACGAACTATGAGACATTCCTTAGAATAGACAAGCAACTGAAGATAAATTCCGCAATGGTGTTTGTCCGTAATCTCCGTGCCATGACTTTTCGGGCGATTGATAACGAGTGGCTCGTCAAAGACCCTTTCAGACGATACGAGTACAAGAACGAGGAAACAACAAGGGAGATCCTGACAAAAGAAGAAATTCACCTGTTGATGGAAACTCCTATCACCAGAAAACATATGGGGTTGGTGCGTGACTTGTATCTATTCTGCTGTTTCACAGGTCTCGCATTCATTGACCTGTACAACTTGAAGGAAGAGAACATCAAGACATTTTTTGACGATGGCGAGTGGATTGTTATCCACCGACAGAAGACAGGAACGGAAGCCGACATCAAGTTGCTTGGCTATCCCAAGCAGATAATGGAGAAATATCGTGGATTGTGCAAGGATGGCAGAGTCTTTCCTGTACCACCTTATAGAAGTTGTCTGCGTTCGCTCAAAAGATTGGGAAAGAAATGCGGTATCACCAAGCCACTTTCCTGGCATGTCTCAAGGCACTCGTTCGCAACCTCGGTTTGCCTCTCCAATGGTGTACCAATAGAAACAGTAAGTTCCATGCTTGGTCACAAAGACATCAAGACCACGCAAGTGTACGCCAAGATTACCAAGGAAAAGTTGAGCAAGGATGTAGAAAAGTTGTCCCAACAACTCAATCACATTGAGGAATTCACGTTTGGAAATGTTTGCAACGATAATACTAACACTATAAATGGCAGAGTATGAAACGACAAGTGATAACAATACAAGAAGATATGGTCATCTACGCCCCACATCATGGTGAGGTGTGGATGACAGTTTGGGAGATTGCCGAACTGTTGAATGTAACAGGGACAGCAGTGAAGAATACCATCAAGCGCATTTGGAAACAAAGTGTGCTGAAAGATTTCCAGCATTCTCAATACATCAAACTTGAAAATGGATATTCTGCGCATGTCTATGATATGGAAGTGATTATCGCCATAGCACTTCAAATGGATACATACCAAGCCTTGTTGTTCAGACAATGGTTTATCAGTAAGGTTGTGAACCGCAAGGATTGCCAAGCAGAGCAAGTAAAACACGAGTATCCGATGATTATTGTGATGAACGGAACGATGCCAAGAGGTATCAGTTAAGCATTACACCTTAATTATATAATAGCGTACAGAGAAGAAATACCAAATGGTTGTATCACTCTGTGCGCTTTTTGCTTTCTATTTGTAGCGCAGTTTGCATATTTTAGAATGTTTGTCATCTATTACGGTGCGCTTTCTTACACAAAATAATCGAGATATTCAAGCGAATTGGCTTAAATAGTCTTAAATTTGTATGGGGACATTTATATTTTCTGCCATTTCTTGTCTTTTCTCGATAAATTTTCGTATTTTTGTAGTCGGATTGTATAGCCAGACCGCAGTTGTCGCTGTAAGACGAGTTCTTTCATGATAACCGAGTCGGCAGCCTACGCCGTGCTGAGTGTAGTGAAGTCAACCATGACATATCTATACGAAAGCGGGCTTTGGGTGGGAAGACAATCCAGACATAATGGAAGGCGTTTATCGACGCTGTGTTTAAGACTTCCTGTAATCTTGCAAATTCACAGTAAATTGTTGTCTTGAACGTAGTCAACGGTAGATGTCCCGGGTGTGATTATATCAATCCCGTGGAGACCTGTAAGCATGGATTGTGTCCTTTCGGGCGCAGTCTAATGTGTTATTAGGTCTCTTTACGGACATTATTTTCATATCGGCGTGGGCTCTGACGTTGTCTGTTCAACAACAATAGGCAATTGCAAGAGCCTCAGGAAGTGGAATGGACAACAGGACGATTCCACGCTCTTTTTTTCTGTCGCAATTTAACGGATTTCTGTCTAGAAAAAAGTTAGCACCGATATGAAAGTCGATGAATGGACATCAGAAGATGTACACACCTCAGGAGGTGGTGAATTCCCTCCGTGCGCTGGACTTACCTCCAACGCCCTCCCCGAAGTTCAAAGCACCATGTCTGCAGAGAGTTCACAAACAGGGGTGTCCACCAGAAATGCCCATATAGCAAGTAAGCCTAAAGCACAAAAAGAGGAAGATAGCCCTCATTGGTATGCCTTACGTACCACATACGGTAGAGAGAAAAAGGCATACGACTACATGACAGCCAAAGGCATCACTGCTTTCTATCCTACTACAGATACTGTAAAACTTATAAAAGGTAAGCGCAAAATTGTTACCGAGTCTCGTTTACCAAATATCTTCTTCGCCTACGGTACAGAAGAACAACTCAAATCTTTTGTTTACGACAACGTAAACCTCCCATTCCTTCGTTTTTATTATCGACACGTCCACGTTGGTCGCAGAATAGAGAAGATTCCTATGATAGTTCCTGACTATCAGATGGATAGTTTAAAAATCATCTGTGCTTCCGATGCGGACAATACCATCGTGTCATTAGTCGAAGTGCCAAAGTTCGAAAAAGGACAATTGGTAAGGGTTACAGATGGAGCGTTCAAAGGAGTGATAGGAAGAGTTGCAAGATGGCAAGGGCAACAGAGAGTAGGAGTTGTGGTGGATGACTTGGTGACTGTTGTGACGGCGTATATACCAAGTGCATTTATAGAATCAATAGAATAAATATCATTTTTATTATGCAAGAGCATACTTTAATAGCCAATTCTGGTATTCAAATCATAACGTTTCCATTGAGGATAAATACTCAAGAAAAGTTCAAAATGTGGTATCACGAATGGTATGATACTGAAAATGGGGAATGGCGACTTGATCCTGTGTACGAACTTCGCACAGATGACGAGTGCTATTATTATAACAAACAGAAACTTCATAAAGGTGGCTATTTAAGTGACCCTACTATTGAAATTGATGTCAACGAGCTTAAAAGCGATGATATATTACCATTGAGAATAGAAGATGAAAATTGTCCAGGTGTAAGGGGCGATATATTTAGCCTTACATTCTCCGACAAAGACAACAAGTTTTCCAAGTTTGAAAATGCTTGGCTTCCAGTCCCATATTTCTTTAAACGCACTCTCAAGCGTTTTAAGTTCGGTCCATTAAATTGGGTACGTATGAAATTAATCCCAACAAGAGAAGAAAAGGGAATAAAATGGTACAATGTAGTTCTAGCATTCGATACAAGAGCTCGTTACGAGAGTGACGAATATGAAGAATGCCCCGTCTTTCCAGATGCGTTTAGAAGCGAAATGGATTTCGAACTATGTAGTAATGAGTTCTATTTGATGGACTATTGTTCTCCTAATAACAATTGGAGTTATATTGATGACTATTTGTTGCACTTGGTTCATCCTAATGTTCAACGTGTATCTCAATTAAGAGGTGCGAACGTGAGAAAAATGTCGTATATCGCATCATACATATTCTTAATCAACTATCTTGCTCAAAAGGATCTATTCCCCAAGGTTAAACTTTACAAGGATACCGATGTCGAAATAAAGGATGTTGATATGGTTGTTGATATAGGAAACTCACGTACAACAGCACTTTTAATAGAAGATAATACCAATTTTAATCAAGTAAGGCAGCTTGAACTTATTGACTATACAAATCTTGTTAAAGAAGTGAACAATTCACTTGTAATCAACAAACATAACGAACCTTTCGATATGCGTTTGGCTTTTCGTAAAGTTGACTTTGGAAGTTTTGGCATTAAAGACAGCAAACAATTTGTTCATCCGAGCTTGGTTCGTTTAGGACAAGAAGCCAACACACTTATCCATTTGGCCACAAACACTGCAGATGATATGGAATCTTTGTCAACCTATTCAAGTCCAAAGAGATATTTGTGGGATTGGAGACCAAATAAAGAAGAATGGAAATTTCTTGTTCTCAAAGGTGAAAAGGACGACCACATTTTGAATCTTCGTGGAATAACAAATCAGTTGAAAAGTGACGGAAGTATAGATCTGTCCGGAGAAAGTGGCAGCTCGTACCACTATTCCAGACGGTCTTTAATGACATTTTCTTTCTTGGAAATGTTAGTGCAAGCTCGTATACAAATTAATAGCGAGGAATACAGGTCTAATCGTAGTGGGTTTGGAAAGCCGTCCATACCACGAAGAATACGAAGAATTATTGTAACTTGTCCTACCGCAATGTCAAGGGTGGAGCGAGAGGCTCTTGTACATTGTGCTAAAGATGCAGTAATCTTATTGGAAAATTTCGATTATAATTGCCCTGTAGAAAATCCACATCCTGGGAAACTGGTAGACGTAGTCCCTGCTGTTCGCTCTATGAAAGATGACGATGGACTGTGGTACTATGACGAAGCGACATGCTCCCAATTGGTATATATGTATGGAGAGGTTGGACAAAAATACAAAGGATGTTGCAGTGAGTTCTTCAATCTCTATGGAAAAATAGAAGATGGTGACAGCCAGCCTTCAATAACTGTTGGATCTATTGACATTGGTGCAGGAACATCAGACTTGATGATTAGTAAATATACTTATATAAAAGGTGATGTTACGACCATTACGCCAGATCCGAAATTCTACGATAGCTATTATTTCGCAGGAGATGATATGCTTTATGCCCTTATCAAGAATATTATGCTCCTTGATGAGAACAGTGCATTTAGGACAGAATTAAAAGACTTAACAACCCAACAATATCGCCAAAAGATAAAGAATTTCTTTGGAGAGGATTATAATGGACAAACTATAGCTGATAGAATATTAAGAAAGGACTTTAATATTCAATATTCTGTACCATTAATGTGCCATTTCTTGGAGTTGTTGAAACAAGGCTATAAGGATTGTATTGTCAAATATTCAGATGTGTTTTCCGAGTGTCCACCTAATGAGGCAATCATAGAGGAATTCAAACAAAGATTGAACATTGACATCACATCACTTTCTTGGAAATTTAACAAAGAGATGGTTTCAGAAGTTGTTCGTAAAGAATTTGAGCCTTTGCTTAAGAAGGTTGCAACCATCATGTATTCCTATGCTTGCGATGTCGTATTACTCTCAGGACGTCCTGCTTCACTTCCTGTGATAAGGGATATATTCCTTAAATATTACTCAGTTTCACCAAATAGACTCATTGTTCTCAACGATTATTACGTAGGGGATTGGTATCCGTTTGGAGAGAATACTGGCTATATAAAGAATGCAAAGACTATTGTGGCTATGGGTGGTGTAATAGGACATTATGCCTCGGAACTTTCAAATCTGAATAAGTTTATCATCAATTTAGATTTGCTGAAAAAGAATTTGAAGTCAACTGTGAATTATATTGAAGCTTCTCGTGAAGGACAACCAATTGAATACTTCATAACACCAGACAAGTACCGAGGTGACTTGACTATTAGTAGTATTCCCCAATCACTCCATGTTCGTCAAATAGGGATGGACTCATATCCAAGTCGTGCCTTGTATTCAATAGACTTTAACCGTCATAAGATGGCAGACAAAATTCGGAAAAAGGCCATTATAAATGACGAAGACTGTCCGACTGACGCAAAAGTAATAGGACTTGTAAATGAAGCCATTGATGTTTTGAAAAAACGAATGCCATTTAAGATAACAATTGAGCGTGACATGGATGACAAGGAAAATCTTTCCATTTCAGCAATAACGGATAAAAATGGTAATGATATAATGGATGGTAATCTTGAAATACACATCCAAAGCCTTGGTGTTGACGAACAATATTGGCTTGACTCAGGTGCGTTTGATTTCTAATCTCTAAAAATGAAATTATGCTACAAGATATAAAGCAACATATAGATTTGGTTGACGGCTCTATTGCATGGGCCAAAGAGTTTGGAAAGGAGTCTTTTCCATACGATGTTTTTAAGGAATATCGCCGCAAACTCAAGCGCATATATGCAGCCTTGGAAGAGAATTGTTCTGCAGCGGCTTATGGCGAAAGTCAGGTAGGTAAATCTTATTTGATGAGTAGTTTGTTGTCTTCTCCAAACTCGCCTTTTGTCATCACTAATGCAGGAAAATCATATAGTTTCATAGATGATATAAATCCAAGTGGTGGAAACAATGCCAAGATAGAATCAACTGGTGTTATCACTCGTTTTACTCTTAGCCAAGGTTGTTCTACAATGAGTGACTTTGTAAAGGTACGCAACTTGTCTGTTGTGGACATAATCCTTCTCTTGGCTGATTCGTATTATAATGACATTAAAATCAATCAAGATAGCGTATTGCGTTATGATGATATAAACAAGGCTCTTGAAGATATGAATGGTCTTTGGGCATCAAAGATTGTTGCACAAAATGAAATTGACGAAGACGATGTCAAGGATATTACAGATTACATCCACGATGTAATAGGGAATGCTGCGGCTGGTGTAAATCAATCAAACTTTTGTAAGATAGTTGCTCCTGTAATTCAATATGTTTCCTATGACAAATGGGTTAATATATTCAGTCTTCTTTGGAACAGGAATAGTGAATTGAGTCACTTATTCAGTGTCCTCATTAATGAATATAAGAAGCTTAACTTTCAAACAGATATTTATATACCATTTGCTGCAGTGCTCCGTGAAAAAGGAACATTGTTGAAGATAGAATGGCTTGACACTGTTTGCGGTGTACAGATAGATACTGGATATGATGAAATTTATACAGATGTATATGATTCAAATGGGAATATCCTTGCTCATGATTTTCATAAAGGAAATCTTTCGGCACTGATTGCAGAACTTACCTTTGAACTGCCGCCTTCGGTTGCAGATGATAGGAAATTCTTACATAAACTTGATCTTCTCGATTTCCCAGGTGCTCGTTCTCGTGAGAAATACAAGGAGCAGGACATTCATACAGTTCTTCCCAAGATTCTTAGAAGAGGAAAAGTAGCCTACTTATTCAACAAGTACTCTCGCTCATTGAGAATCAGTAGTGTGTTATTCTGTCATCATAACGACCAAAAGGCGGAAGCTACCATTGGAGAAACAATAAATAGTTGGATTGAAGACAATATTGGTTCTACACCAGAGGAACGAGCCAATATGCTCAATGACACAAATGGTATTGCACCATTGTTCTTTGTTGCAACAAAATTCAATATCGATTTAGAGAGAACAAAGACAGACAATTCCTCAAACATAGACAAACTTGATACACATTGGAACAGGTTCGATACCGTATTTCCGGAAATTATTAAGCCTAACAAGTGGCTTGATAATTGGGTGAAAACAGGCGGACTATTCCGAACCGCTGCTTTCCAAAACATTTATCCATTACGTGATTTCTACTGGTCTGGAAAGAATGGTGTTTTTGATGGCTATAGTGATGGTGCAGTCAAGTCAGAAGAGAAAAGTGTTCACACGTATGCTGATTATCCTGACTATTTCGAAAATCTGAAACAAAGCTTTCTTAAGAATGCCTTTGTGCAACGTCATTTTGCTAATCCCGAACAGACTTGGAATGATGTTGCTACCATCAACAATGATGGTTCAAAGGCCATCATTCGTAATCTTGACGCTATCGCAAGTGTACTCGAAGATGCAAGAAAAAAGAAATACCTTGCACAATTAGCTAAAATAAAGTCAGAGATGTATAATGCACTTTCTGTTTATTTTGAGCCAGAAGATAAGGAGGCAAAGAATCAAAAGGTAAAACAGATAGCCAGTGATATAAGAATGTCCCTTATTTTAAGTGTTGGCGAGAGACCAGAGATATTCGGTCATATCATAGACAACCTCATGGTGCCAGTTGGTGATTTGCGAGACATTGCATATAATATTATCATCTGCCATACCGATACTCCCAAAGATTTTTCTATAATAAACTTTATACGCAAACAAGCGGACATTAATCCATCGGACAACAAGAAAACGAACATTCAAAAATTATGCGATTTCTTTGGCTGCGAAAAAGCGAGATTAGAAGAAGCGTTAAAAGAACGTGGCTGTACCATTGCAGAGGTGGTTTCGAGTGAAACGGAAACTTTGACAACTGTGGCGGATGTTGTCACCAAACACATTGTTGATTATTGGAATGCCTATATCAACAACAAGGTTAAGGTTCTTGAGCCTATGCTTCCACATTCAGATGAAGTAGTCTTTATGTTATCAGCATTACTGAAAAAGCTGGGGATGAAACGTATCCTTTCTGAACGAATAGACCGCTATTGTAAAGTGTTCAGTCTTAATGAGCAACCAAACGCTATAGCTGATTATGCTTCATTGACACTCAACAACTTTGTAAGTTCTGTAGGGCGCAAATATATTAACGATGAGGACGTTGACAATATTCGTGCGAAAGCAGATAAGTGTCACATTAAAGTTGATTTGAGTTCTTCAGCATGGAATGTAGTTAGAAAACCGCAACCATTATTACAAACTTTGAGCGCATTTGATGCCGCCTCCGATATAGATACTGTTGACAAATCAACATTAATGAAACTTCCACTTTGGGACAACTTCCAACGATGGGAGAATTTGGTAACAATTGGTCTGCTATATGCAAGTGACATTTCTCATGTTGACCCAATAGCCAATGCTAAAATTAAAACAATCATTGATGCTTGTGAAATTTTATATAAAGGATAAATAAATGGCAGGACATTCATTCTTTGGAAAACAAAAACTCTGCTATACAGAGGTGTCTGATTTTACCGACTATCAAGGTATCGGTCACGACCCCATGTACAAGAGATACGACAGTGTTTTTAGTGTTGTCAAAAGGGTTATACCTATAAATCTGCAACATTTCCTTGCGACTCCTGAATATATGGATGATGAAGATCAGATTTGTTGGCATATAGAGAAATGGCAGAATCATCCCACCCGTTTGAGTGAACTGTCAGGAGCAGAGTATGACAGATATAAGGGAATACTTGATGACACCATAAAAATATACAAGTCCTCTATTATGGATTTAAGTGGAGAGGATTTGCAGATTATGGCAGGTGCAATTAAATATGTCAGTGAAGATAGGGTATATTGTACAGATGACAAGGTGTATCTTGTAGCATGGGGTATGACTCCTGATGTGCGTCAGCACAAGGTTGTTGGCTCCGTGATTCACGACTTTGAATACACCAAGAAATATAAGATTACATTCGATGCTGGCGAACATGGAACAATTTCAAAACTTGACAAAACCATCAGTCGTGCCGAAGGATCGATACTTTCAAAATTGGATATACCTACAGTGGATGTTTGTGAGGGCTGGAATTTTACAGGGTGGATACCTTCGCCTATTGGTCAGAGAGTAAACTCCAACATGACTTTTACTGCCCAATATGACGAGGTCGTTTCAGAAACGCCTGCTATTCCTCCAATATCTCCAGAACCTTCAATCCCTTTAGATTCTCCAACAGAAGAACCTACGACAGAACCAGAAGATGTTTTCTACAATTGCCGTTTTGAAGCAGGTGAACATGGTTCTATTGAAGGTTCGTCTTCATTTAGAAAAGCTGCCAACACTACTTTGTCAAGTGGAGAAATACCTATAGTTACACCTAACAAAGGGTACAAGTTTACAGGATGGAACATATCTCCAAACAATATTCTCGTAGATGAGGATAAAGTGTTTTTCGCCCAATACGAGAAAACTTTGCCTTGGTACAAAAGATGGTGGCTGTGGTTTGCAGGATTGTGGACTGGCAAAGGTTGCTTAAAATGGTTGTTATGGCTGCTTCTTATAATATTGTTGATTTGGTTGCTATCATGGCTACTAAAAGGCTGTGGCCACCATTCGCCTGTAAACGGCGTTGTTCCTATTGATACCATCACGAGAGCGGATGGTTCTCGTGTTGATGATAATGGAGCGGTAAGACCGATTACCGGAAGTGACGGCAAGTTGCCTGATGACAATACGGTTGTTGCTCCAGTCATGGGCGAAGGTGGTGAAGAACCGCCTATTGTCAAGCAACCTGGTGTACCCAATATCATTGCCAATCGCCTGTTTTTGTATATGGAAAATGAGAACGACAATGTAGATGCATTGGCACGTGACTTCAAACAAGCGTATCCAGATGATAAGTATAGCATTATTGGATACGACAAGGAAGTAAAATTGCTTGTCATACAGATTCCAGAAAACGAACGTGACCAAATTCGCAAGACCATAAACAGTAAAATTCCTAATCATAAGTTCATTGTTTTTGACGAGGAAGTGTATGAACTGCATGGTCAAATCAGTAATTCGACAGAAAATGTAGGTTGGCATTTGAATGCGATACATCTTAAGCAAGGATGGACATATACAAAAGGTAGCTCAGATGTAAAAGTTGCCATTGTAGATGATGGCATTCAAGCAAGTCACCCTATGTTTAAGGGAAGAATTGTTGACGCATACAATGTCTTTACCCAAAATAATGCTCTAAGTCTTGGAGAAGGACATGGTACACATACTGCAGGATTAGCAGTAGGTTCGGCAGATTACTTTTCAAAGGGGGCTTCAGGTGTTGCTCCCAACTGCCAGATAATGCCTATACAGGTATTTGACAATAAGCAGTGTCCTTTGTCGGCTCTCATTGCAGGAGTAATGTATGCACTTCACCATGATGCAGATGTTGTAAACATATCCATCGGTCCTTCTTTCAAAGGTTTGAATGTGCTGCCTGTTGAACAACAAGCAGAAATAGCCAAGACGCAATTCCAAAATGTAGCTTTCTTATGGGCTCGTGTTTGTAAGCTTGCAGCCAAGAAAAATACAATTCTTGTATTTGCTGCAGGAAATGACGACATTCTTACAAGTATTCCACCAGAGAATCGCAACGCTTCTTCTATAGTTGTAACAGCAGTTGATAAGAGGCTATATCCAACAGTGTTCACGAATTATGGTCCTTGTTCCGATATTTCAGCTCCAGGCAAAGGTATCTATAGCTCATTTCCTTCTAACACCTTTCAATCATGTGATGGAACAAGCATGGCTGCGCCAATAGTTACTGGAACTATAGCTTTGATGAAATCGCTTAAAAAGGACATAACTGTAGCGCAAGCACGGAATGTACTTTATAAAACTGGTGCTGATGTTTACGGATATATTCCCCCTATGGTTTTGGTTGACAAGGCTTTGATGGCTGTTAAAAATGGTGACTTCAGTGAACCGACAGAACGGAAAATAAAACCTGTACCAGAAGGTGAAGGAGATGAGTCGGCGGCGAATAGGCAACAACCTATAGTAGACACACCTCCGAGTGCAAACACTGATACGCCTACATCCCAAGGAAATGAAACTGACTATGATGCTATTCGCAGAAAGATAGCAGAGTATAAACAAAAGATAGAAGAACTAGAACGTTTACTTCCGCAAAAAAGATAGATATGAATAGAAAACTTAGATTTTCGTGGGGACACATTGTGGCGTTCCTCGCACTGATTTTTATTGCGTATGTCGTTTTCATGGGAGCGACATACTACACCGTTGGTAATTATTGCGCAGGTTTATTTACCATGGGATGTTGTGTCCTTTTAATTGTTCTTACTGTATTAGGGGCGCAAGTTCTAAAGGGTGTGGATAAGAAGTTTCACAGGAGTATTATTTGGGAACGCATATTAGTAGCATGTTCTCCATTTATTATTATTATTGTTGGTGTTCCTTTCTCACATTTTTGGACAGTTCAAAGTTCGGAAGATGAAATCATCCAGCAGTTTGACAAATCAATTAAGGCTTCTTTGGGTATATTTTCAGATTATGACTCGTATTCGGATTCCAGAATAGAGCAACTTAAGTCTTCCTTAACATCAACAGTTAACGATGACCAACTCATAAATAATAGGATTACTGAGTTGTCACTATACTTGAAAAGTTCGACAAGAAAATCCATTGATGAGGCAAAAATTTGGATTAATAAGGTTAGTGATTCTCCTTCTGTATGGAATGTTTTTCTTTTCGGAAACATCTCCACCATTGAGGGAGCAATAGAACAATGGACAGAATCCTTAAACACAATTTCTCAAAAGTGTATTTCTTCTGAAACGGATGTCGATTCATTTTCCACAGCAAACATACATAAAGAGAAAGCACTGAACGGACTAACAAGTTTGAAAAGCTTATATCAAGAAGCAAAGGCTCCAAACGCATTAGCGATAACGACATTGCTTATTTGCTACTTGCTGCTTTTGTGTCCATACTTCGTACAAGAACGCCATTCAAGAAATATTGAGACATTCTTTGGAAAGGGAAATTATCACAAATCAGTTTCTATAGATAAAGCAAACAAAAAGCAAGGGACTAATAGAAGTAAATACGACTCATTTTGATTATGAATACAAAAGACAACATATTAGACAATCTTTCCGAGTATAGTCCACGTCAACTTGCGGAGTATGTAGACAAGGGCGTGATTACTTGGGACGATATGCGTGATACAGGCGATCTTACGCCGTCATTACGCAAAGCTATTGAGGAGCAAATTTCACAAATTGCTCAAGTAGAAGACAAGGATTGGGAAAGGGCACTTGCTGCTGGTACAAAATCGGCATTTCAAGAATATCTTTCAAAGTATCCTTCTGGTAAGTTCACTGATGCCGCTAGGGGCAGAATTTCCGATTTAATAAGAGAAGACAACAAAATCCAAATCGAAAATGAATGGGATTCTCTAGACAAATCGGACATAGAAGCATTGCGCACTTTTATCCGTGAGAATCCAAGGAGTCCGCATGTTACAGAAGCACGCGCAAAAATCAACGAATTGCAAAGAGAAAAGAGGCGCGGTAACGGAACACGTTTGGTCATCTCGGCGATTAGAGAAGGCTATAATAGCAACCGTCCTGACCTCAAGATACCAGAGTTGCTGAAAACATACCTTAACTCCAACAGAATTTCATCTCATGATATTGCAACTGTTATTGGTGATGACAATAATATTATGGAGGCAGAAATCGTTCAGACTCTGTGTAATGAAGGAATTATCGAGTATGATGATTTGGAAAATATCAGCGGCATAGACTCAGTTTTTGTTGACAAATTGATAGATTTTCAGTCAAGTGATGTTCCAGACCTGCCACCTGCGCAACCTTTGGAGGAAATTAAAAAAGATTATACCGAGGTGTATTTCTGGGGCATTCCATCATCAGGGAAGACATGTGCCTTGGGTGCTATTATGAGTGCGGCGAAGAATGGAACCAATGTTAAGGCAATGCATCCTGATGGAAATTGTCAAGGTGCGGCATATATGATGCAATTAGCAGATTTGTTCGACCCAGAAGCCGTTTCTGTTTTACCTCCCCGTACAGACGTACAAGATACCTACGAGATGCGTTTTACTCTTGTCGGTGAAGATGGTCGTGAGCATAAGTTAGCATTTATTGATTTGTCTGGTGAATTGTTTACATGTATGCATCTCAAAGCCTCAGGTTTGCCATTTGAGAGACAAGAACAGGCGGATGCTATAAATACTCTTGACAACATCCTTGTTAAAAACAGAACCAACAATCGTAAGATTCATTTCTTTGTTGTTGAATATGGTGCACAAGACAAAAAGATTAGAAGCATGAGTCAAGACTCTTATCTTCAGGCAGCCATTAGCTACATAAATGAAATGGACATATTTGATGAATTTACAGATGGTGTCTATATGATTGTTACTAAAGTTGATAAAGCTAATGTTGATGAGTCAGAGTTAGGTACACATCTTGCGAATTACATCGAAACATACTATAAAGGTCTTTATGGAGGCCTTGTTGATATATGCGAAAAGAAAGAGATAAATGGTGGCCGGGTATCAAGATTTCCGTTCTCTATCGGAAAAGTCTGTTTCCAAAATCTGTGTATGTTTGACAAGGAGTGGACACATCGTATAATAGAAGAAATAAAGGAACGCTCCTATGCAGAGAGAGCCGGCCGATTAGGTAAATTAACAAGAATGTTTGGTAAATAATATGGAAAAGAATAAGTTAGGTATTGTTATTAATACGACAAAAGCTAATAACCGCACAAGCGGTTTTAGAGCCATTTATCGTTTTAATGATGATGAATGGTCTTCGGTAGTGCGTGATACTGGGGCTGAATTGAAGAAGGTGACAAACAATTCTGCCTCAGTTCCAATTCATTTCATCCAATTCGAAAGTAATGGATGTTTCTATTGCATTATGCAACCTATTGCAGGCAGAAATGATTATCAGAGTGCATGGATTTTCATCCATAAAGACATTCTTCTTCCCAAGGGAGAGTTGTCTTCAATAATACAAAAGGTTGAAGAAATCTTGTCTTTCGATGTTGAGGACAAAAAGGCAGAACTAGACAATCTGTTCGAAAAGCCTTACCAAACAACCAACAACCCAAGCTATTCTGTCAGCTCTGGGGACACCTATGCTGTACGCTACTATGGTAAAGGAACAGAACTTGTGTACACACAGAGTTCGATATTGGAAGATTACCTCTATCAATCAGAGTATAGCAAGTACAAGTCAGTATTCTTGATAGACAAAGAAAGTGGACTGCAAGTTTCTGATGCGCATGACTTGTCTAACACAAGGCTTGAAAAATGCTTTGTGATAGACTTGCCTGCTGAACTGTATGGCTTCAAGCACAATTTGGGGACAGATTCTTTGAGAGTGACAGAAGGTACCTTGGTGCGAGTTATATGGACACGTTCTGGCTATGTTCCTGTGAAAAAACAAGGAACATGTAGTAAAGATTTGTTGATACAAAAGGAAGATTGCCGTCGTTCCTTTCGTCTTGAGTTGTTTCGAGTTGTTGACAAAGTTACAGGGAAAACTCTGAAAGTACGACCCATATTTATTGGGAAACATTGGGTGGATGATAGTAAGAACCCAACTGTCTTTTACTTCAGAGAAGATGACTTGAACAGTGTATCTTGTCGTGTTGATTTACAAACTTATGAGCCATTCAATGGCACATTAGATCTTACCCAACCAAATGAGAAAGGAGAATTCGTTATAGAACTCCAACCTGAGAACCATGAATATAAATGCTGCATTGAAACGAAGATACCTGACGTTCGAACCATCGAGTTTGTAATCAAAACACAATATAAGCTTAAAGGCTCAGAGATTCCCGGATTCCAATTCGAAGGGACTCCGTCTGAAACAAGAACAAATAGACTTAAAGGTGCTCATAAACAAGCAGCGATGCCTCCTATCGGAAGAGATGCAATGTCTGTAAGACGAGAAGATTATATAAGTCAAGAAAGAAAAGGGAATTCCTCAAAAGAACACCACGGAAAAGGTACCCCGTGGTTAAAGTATCTAGTATGCACAGGGATATTTGTTGTAATCATTGCATGCTGTTATTATGGATATCAGTATATATCCCCATCTGACAAACCACAGGAGTCAGAAATCGCAAGTGATGAGTATGATGATTCTACATCTGATTGGGAGTCAGCGGTAGAGTATTTGCGACAGAATAATACAAAATGGATTGAGTCAGAAATGGAGAAATTCCCCGACTTAAAAGGAGTGTACGCAATGATTCGGGATTTTCAATTCAAAGAACTTAAGAAGTTCATAGATGATCATTCTGACCTGAAATATATCAACGAATGGGAACGTCTGTATAAGATTGTTGAAGAGAATAATAATAAAAAGGGAGTATGGTCAACTGATGGAAGTATAGATGTAGAGAAATATCTAAACACAGATTTTGCGTCTAAGCAAGACGCAAAAGAAAACGACATACCATCCGATTCTTCTAACGGTGTTGAAGACTATGATTCAAATCATTCATCATCCGTAGTTTCTGAAACTACTAGTAAAAATAATAGACCATCCAACAACAAAGGAAATTCAAACGGCAAAGGGAACTCTACCAACAAGAGTAATTCCGGTAGCAAAGGAATTTCTAATAACAAAGGAAATTCCAATGACAAGGAAACTACCAACAAGAGTAACTCTGGTAGCAAGGGAAGTTCTAAAGGGAATAATAATCAAGATAATTTGAACTAATGAACAGAGCTCTTATAAAATCGCTGATACTTGCCATTGCAATAGCAGTGGCAGTAGGTGGTGTCTTATTTTTTATCCAAACAGTAGTAAGTCCACCTGAGAATATAAAAACGGAAGATGTGCATACGGCCGACATCCAAAAGTTTTCTAATTCTTATAATCCAGACACATTGGAATTAAAAGAGGCAGAGAAATTGTTTGATGTTATAGCTGACCGCGCTACATTGTACAGAGAGGATTCTTTGATAGACCAGAAGTCATGTGACAATGCAATATCTAGTTCTGCAGAAAAATTCTCCGCAGCATTCGTAAAATGGTCGATGTCTAAATTTGGACAATCCATATGGAGTCATAGTGACCATGTCGTTATGACAAAGATTATATACAAGCTGCGTAATGTCACGATTGCTCAAGGTTCGAAAAAGGCTTTAGAATCTACTAGTCTTGCTGTACTTACAAAGATAGAAAGCATTATCAGTGAATATGGTAATGCCTGGAATGTTGCTAAGCAAACATCTTTCAATAACTACAATGATGCATATTCTAAACGCAAAAATGCAGAGTCTTTGGCAACGAAAGAATATCTAAAGAATTGCGTCAGGTTGGTAAATGCATTAAACTCAGTGGGGCAAAAACTCGAATTGTCTTGTTATTATCAGCTTAAAAGGCGTGTTGATAATTTGCAGAATTTGTACTCTTTCGGAACAAAGAGTGCTTATGATAATGAGTCTAGCAAGGTGTACGATTTAATCCAAGAGTTCGAGAAAACGAAAGTTTTTGGAGTTAGCACTTCCGCACATGCACAATCTCTTAAGAATTCTCAGGACTATTACGATAGATCTGCAGAAAACTATACATGGAATGAATAAACAAACAAGGAAAATGGAAAAGTCATTTAGGATTATCTATACGCTTTTGCTTTGCCTTCTTGCAGTTTCTGCAAATGCTCAAAAGAACAAGAAGGACAAGGATGAAGTAAAGATTTCTGCTGCAAAGTATGACAAATTTCGTGATGACATAAAATTATTGTCCGATAGCACGAAAACTTTAGCAGATAGCTGCACTTCTCTTAATTCTATTATCCAGAATTTACAGAAAGAGAAAGAGTATTTGGATGATGTTATAAGAAATAATAAAAAGGATATAGAGGAGAAAGTAGCTATTATTGGAGAAAAGAATGCGCTGATTGCATCTATGCAACAACAGCATAAAGCAGATAGCTTGACTATGTCCACAACGCTCCTGTCAATGTCTGAAATGCAAAAAACAGCGGATGAAACTTCTGCTAAATATGCAAATGGTCGTTTGTATTTCAAATATGATGCCAAACGAATCCAAGGATGCATTGATGACTTTAACAAGATAAAAACTGCATCAGTGAAAGAGAAATTCAAACAATTGCCCAATTTGCTGAGCAACTACGAAAAGTATTCAAATCAACTAAAGGCATTACTCGAATCTGCTCAAAATGACCCTGATAGAAAGGTAAGGAATAAAGCTGAAGAATATAAAAATAAATATAGCAGAGAGATAAGGAATTCTGTCTACTATTCGAACTACTATGCAAGGCAAAATTTGGGAACATGGAGTATCCCCTATTTAGACAACATTATAGAGGTAACGATGTCCATCCTTAAAAAACATGATCCAGGACATAATGACCCAGTGAATTTCAATTCATTAATAGAAATGCTTTAATCGTTCTTCTATATATCGCCTAATTTTAAGATAAAGAACTAAGGTCAAGTGTTTTTCGTTATAATTATTGCAAGCTCAATAAACTTCATTTATGCTTTCTACCAATAGTGGCACATTCGCTTTGATATATTCATTTCTATTTCTTCTTGTAGAATCTTTTGTTTTTGTCAAAAAAATATCAAGAATAACTTTGGGCTGCATTGAGAGAATTTGTAATGGGCATCCTATTGCACTTAGCCGTAGCATAATGAATTTGTCAAGTTGAGATATTATATAATCTCAGTACACAATCGAAAAGGATGGTAGGATTCATACTCTTGCCATCCTTTTTGCATAAATGTACAACTTATGACAATACTATCTTGTCACATAAAAATGTGTTTTTTGTGACAAAATTGGTAAGTATATGAATAGTACAGCTCAGAAAATAGAAACCTCAATAGAGGTGCAAGGTCTTTGCTTGAACCAAACGAACAAACTTATATCCGAAGCATGGTGGAAGAATTGTTCCCTTCCATTCAAACTACACTTGTTGACAGCCAAGTGACAACGGCATTGGCAAGCAAGACTTTCCTTGAAAAGGCGTTCCTCTTGCATGAACTGTTTTCTGTGGAAGGGTGGGGTGATATAGCGGAACGCAAGTCAAGACACCTATATGATTTGTCAAAAATGATGGATGAAGACTTTGCGCTAAAAGCTATCGGTGATGATGATCTTTGGGAATCCATTCGCCATCATCGAGAGGTATTCACAAGCGTCAGAGGCATGGACTATACTCCCGATGTAAGAAAACGAATAGTACTTGTTCCTCCCTCAGAGATACAGGCAGCATGGGAACAAGCCTACAAGAGCATGTGCTCGTCCATGATATTTGGCGGTAAGCCAACATTCAAGGAACTCTTGGAACGAATGCATGAATTGGAAAAGCGTTTTCACAATGTGTAAAAAAATCCAAGTGTAACAAGCGTAATAAGGTTCAATTTCATAAAAATTTCATGTAAAGGATGGTAGGATTGTATTTCTTGCCATCCTTTTTCTGTAGGAGCAAACTTCGATGTCGAGTTTTGTTCTGTCTTTGCTACCGTAATTCCCAAAAATTATAAGTTTATGTAACATATCGTCAGATTGGAACATGGGGAGCCCGACTTCGGAGAGGCTACCAACCCGGCA
>JAJXAL010000005.1:0-66916 GCA_021628325.1 Segatella copri
TGTACTACTTGTCTGTTTATGTAAAATCTTTCAAAGAACTCTTTCTTTATTGCTAAGAGAAAGTGCATTTCTCAAAAGCGAGTGCAAAAGTACTAACTATTTTCCATTCCACCAAACATTTTGAGAAAAAAGTTATAAAAACAGTCTTATTTTAACAGTTATAAACAATTTATTATTCGTTATAAACTATCTTACCTAATTATATATATGCGCATATACGCATGTGCATGCAAGCGTACCCGCATATGCGCATATTTAATATGGTAACTAGTAGATCTCACGTCGCAAATCAAAGGTAAAAATAAAATTTTTCTTTTAAAAAGTGCTTTTTTACATTTATTTTTATTACTTTTGTCCACCAAATCAACTCAAATGATATACAATTTATGGCTAAAAAGAAAAACAACAATATAGGCAATCGATTGTGCTCTATAGCAATCTGTCTTGTCATAATATTCATAATTGGATTTGAGACTTATCGAATGATTTCATCTTATATCATAAGAAGAGCGTCCGATAACCAATGGCCAACTCGGGATTTAACATCTGGCCAATATTCTGGCAGCTACGATGGGATTGACATCTCACGTCACCAAGGCAGAATTCATTGGGACGAACTTGGCAAAATCAAGCGTTTGAAATTTGTTTATGTAAAATCAACAGAAGGAACCAACATTCAAGACCCATGGTACGAATTAAATATCAAGAAAGCCCGAGAAAGAGAAATACTAGTAGGCTCTTACCATTTTCTTTCCAAAGCTCCAGCTGTCCTACAATTTGAGAACTTCCGTGCTGTATATGATAAAGATAAGCAAGACCTACTACCCGTAGTAGATGCAGAGGATGATGGTACAAAGGGAATGAGTAAAGCAGAGATTCAACTACTATTAAAAACTTTCTGTAAACTTTGCAAAACTTATTACGGTCATACCCCTATGATTTATTGTAGCGAAAGTTACTTCAAGGATTATCTGAGTCCTGAATTTGATGGCTATTATCTATGGATAGCTAGCTATAACCACGAACCCATATTACCAGGAAAACCTCACTACGACATTTGGCAATTCTGTCGCCATGGAAGAGTACCTGGTATTTGGAATTGGGTAGATTTAAATAGATTATCCCCAAATAGAAACATAAATGATATAAGAATGAATTGATATGCTCTCACTCTCTTTAACGTGAGAGCATATCAAAGTAATCTAAATCGGTAAAATTTATAAAGGCATTTTCAATGTGTAATTTTATATTTTAATAATTGTTTCTGAACTTTACTAATATGCTTTATACTAATGAATCTTCTTTTTACGTCATTTAGTTTATTAGTATTTAATACAATTAGAATATAAGTTTGTTAGATTATCCGGCAATTAGTACAAACGACATTTAGTTTAAAAGCATTGATGAATAAACGTTTTTTAGAACAAAAGATATGACTAATATTCTAATATTTATTAAAAAAAACATTTTTTATTTGCAGAACTAGCTAAATATCAGATATTTTTCTTATTTTTGCAAACGAATAATATAATATTCGAATATTGGTAATAGCGAAAGATAGTATATACGTTTATTAGAATTGCCGGCAATTAGGCAATTTATGTAAACTTTATACAGATTTTAGAAAATATTTAGAAGTATGAAACATGAATTGCAAGAAATTGTAGCTGTAGTAAATAATAAAGGCGGTGTTGGAAAAACCACTACGGTACAATCAATAGCTGCGGGCTTAGTAAGAAGAAACCATAATCTCAGAGTCTTAGTTGTTGACTTAGACCCACAATGTAATCTCTCCTCACTCATGGGTATGAAAAAGGAGGGACTCAGTACCATCTACGAAGCTATGTGCAAGCAAAGCGGATTACCAATCTACAAATGCAAAAATGGTGTATATGCTGTTCCTGGCTCAGGTCAGATGGAAAACATCGAGCAGCATTTGCCTGGTGGTCCTTCTCTTCGAGAACAGATGAAGAGTTATACTGTACTCTTAAGTTGTTTACAAGACAACAACTGTATCGACATGACTGGAGAAGGTTTAAAGAACATTTTTGATGATTTCGATTACGTTATCATAGATTGTCCTCCGGCATTATCTAAAAACACCTATAATGCGTTGGTAGCAGCTAGTAAAGTACTGATTCCAGTCCAAATGGAAGCACTTTCAGTAAAGGGTGTTGACGAAATTCTTAGCGTAATGGAAGAAGTAAAAGAATTCCACATGAACGATAATCTTGAAATGATGGGACTTTTACCGGTTATGGTAGACGAAAGAACAAATATAACCAAAGAACTACGTCAATTACTCGGTGAAAAACATGGTGAAAACGTCATTCCATGCAGAATTCGTCGATGTGTAAAGCTTGTAGAAAGTCAGGCAAGAGGAGAAAGTGTCTTTGAATATGCCCCATATTGTTCTGCAGGTATAGATTACGAGAAAGCTATCAAAATAATGTTCAACTTAAAATAAGAAATTATGGCTATCACAAAAAGAAATATTAAAGAAATAGGGGAGTCTCTTGATAATATGGGCAAAAATGATCGTCCAAGTATATTAAACGCTAATCCTATACAACAAGAACCTGAAAAACAGGTATCAAAGGGTGGCAGAAAGAGAAAGAGTTACTGGACAGCAGATGAACGCAAAAACAGAACTAGTGTAGCTACCTATCTTAATAAAGAAGAGCTTCTGCTCCTAAAAATGAAATGTTTAGCGGACGATATACCACAGGAAAATCTGCTTTACGATATTTTGATGAACTACTTAAAGAAGTAGAAACCACTTTTCTGTTTACCAAAAACAGAGCAGAAACCTATAAAACCACTTTTCTGTTTACCAAGAAAGTGAAATATATAAAAGATATCCATTAGGATATTAGTAATACATTATATACTACATCACTTGTAACCATCTATTTTTCTGATAGTTAAACAAATATTGGTACATAACAAGGTGGTTTTAAGTACATAAGAAAGTGGTTTTTGGTAAACAGAAAGGTGGTTTATAGTAAATAATAAAATGGTTTATAGTAAACAACTTTGTGGTTTTTGGTAAACAGAAAAGTGGTTTATAGTAAACAAAAAAGTGGTTTTAATATGGCAAAGTCGAAAGAAAATAAGAATTTAGTATGGATTAACACTCCATTTGCACTTACAAAGCTTGACAAGCAATACACTTTGCTGCAGCAAAATATTCTGATGGTTGCTAGTGCACATCTCCAAAAGTATGTAGATGAATATTTCATGGAAAAGAGGCAATTAGGCGACACACGTTCAGATTATCTGTTTGAAAAGGGTATTGAACACGTTGTAATGGAGATTCCACCTATAAAAATAGATATAAAGGACTTTCAGGTATCTACGGAGCTTCACAATTATAAATTGCTTCGCGATACCCTAAAGAATGAAATACTGAATCTTTCTGTACGCGTCAGAACGGATGACAATACAGAAAAGATTCAGCATGTATTCTCCAATATAGAGATTCCTATAACCAAAAATGGATACACAAAGAGCGATGGAGAAAAAGTGGATCGAATTAAAGGTGAGGTTTTGTTAGAAATAGATCCTAAACTCACAATGAATCTATTTGATATGAGTCAAGGATATATTCACCACATCTCTATGATTGCAAAATACTCAAAGAAAATTAATACACCACGTCTGTACATCTATTTACTTAGACAAACTGGTTTGGAAAAGAGCCTGCAAATAAAAGTAGAATATTTGCAGATGAAAAAGTACTTAGGACTAGTAGAATTAGATGAGAATGGTAATATTGCAATAGACGAGAAAGGTGAGCCTATCATGAACAAATATCCTAAGTTTTCACAGTTTAAGAAACAAGTATTAGACGTAGTGAGAGCAGATCTTTTGCGCATGGCAGAAAGAAATGAAACAGATATTATCTTTGAGGAGTTTAAACCAGAAGATTTTATTTACCCAAATGGAAAAACAAAGGGAGATCCAGAATACATCGTTTTCAGAATTAAAAGAACCGATGTGGGTATCTTGCATCTAGATGATAAAAATGCTGATATTGCAAAACGTATAAACGATAAACTCGTAAAATCTAAAGATACCCAAACAGAAGTCCAAAAAGAAGGGGATATCTTTGCACATGTTTATCAAGATAAAGATAAGAAAATAGAAGTAGATACATCGAAAGGAGAAGATTTATGGAACCAGTTTATTGCTCTTATCAAGGATAAAAAGCAAAAGGAATTGATCAAAAGAACTAAGTTTATCGGAATGAAGAACAATCGCTTTTGTATCAATATTCCTGATGAAGACATCAGGAAATTCAAAGAAACTGGGCTAGAAAATATGGCAAAAAAGTTTTTTAAATGTGAAGGATCATTAGCTCCTGTATTCTATTTAGGTTAAATCATAGCCTAGCTAAGGGAGTGAAATTCTTACCAAAGATTTCACATAATATTTGAAAATAGAAAACATACCATAAATCCTAAGCTTGTGGGATATAATTGCAATAAATTCTTTATGATTTTATCCCATAAGTTTAGGATATTTCATTAAAACCACTTTTCTGTTTACCAAAATACTGATTTTTATTTATCTAAAACCACTTTTCTGTTTACCCCAAAAAAAACTATTAAGAAATAAATATTATTTTTTTCTTATATATATTATATATTACGGAATTTCTAAGTATTTAATAAATAAGTACTTACAAAAATTTAGGTAAATAGAAAAGTGGTTTTAGGTAAACAGAAAGGTGGTTTTAGGTAAATAGAAAAGTGGTTTTAGGTAAATAGAAAAGTGGTTTTAGGTAAATAGAAAAGTGGTTTTAGGTAAACAGAAAAGTGGTTTTAGGTAAATAGAAAAGTGGTTTTAGTTGGAAGTCTTTTCGAGTTTTCTATTATTTTTTGTGATTTTAAACTTAAAACGTCTTACTGATACACACTTCCATTTATCCCATCTTCATCTATTACCTCACCAAAAGCCTTGGCAAAACGATGATAAAAGTCTTCATCACCTGTAAGATGCATCCTAAAATCAGCACCGAACAATACAGGATTTTCTGTCTTTTATAAAAATATCAATAGAATGTAATTAGCTTGTTATCAAACTGTTATCATTTATTTTCTAGCTTTTCAAATAACACATATACACCCTAAATCCGGTCATTAATGACTGGATACCTTTGCTTCGCCATTCCATTAACCTCCTTACTGTTCCAGCCCCGTTTTCACAACATACGGGAAAAATGAATTCAAGTGGCGGGAAAAGCTATTGCTTCCTCTGACTTTTATCGTATCTTTGCACCAGCAATCGAAGGAAAAGCCTTATGTGCCTGAAAACGGTTATCTATGATGACCCAGGCGGGGGATAAATGATGGCAGGCGCCGGTCATCAATGACGACCCCAAAAAGGACAAGAAACGGGGCTTCCGGAGAGTTGCAAAAATGAACCTTTTTAACACAAACGACTATGATTAATTACAGCATCATAATGCGTAGCGTGAACGCAAACCTTCTGGCCATCGTTTTATTTTGTGGTATTGAATTCTTAATATAAACTAAGCCTTTTCATAAAAACCACTTTTCTGTTTACCTACTGGTTTAGAAATGTGGCTAGTAGGCGCCTTTTCTATAGAAAGAACTGTTGCATTCATGTATAATTGCTGTGTTGTTGGCAAATAGATTATTAGATTATACTATTATTCTAATTGCCGTATAAACTAATATTCTTATTTTTTTCTATGATTATTTATGCAAAAAGTACAAGAAGGGTGGAAAAGCTTTTATAGTATGTATTAGCGGATGACTATTCAACAAAAAGAGGGCATCCGAACAGATGCCGGTTGCCCTCAATGATGAAATGTATCTTATTATATATAAATGCCTTATAATATTATGTATAGATATATTTATCTATTGAATCCAGAAATCTCGACGTATGGCGCCTGACCTCTTCCGTCCTCATCTCGATAAGATACCTTGATCTTCTTACATTCATTTGGCATCAGACAGAAGTAGTTGTCGCTATATATAACTGGGAGAATCTGTTCGCCATCACCACCTTTTAGGTTCAAACGAATTAGAAGGGCAGGAACATTGCCAGTATTGTGGATTTCAACTTCGCCAATCCACTCTTCACCCTGTTGAACAAAACGTTTACCACTGATGGCAACATCTGCTTTAGGGAGCTTAGAGAGTGCCTGAAGGTTATCTTCTTCCTTACCTTGGACATAGAAGTTGTCAGAAATAACCTGATTGTTCTGTTCGAGATTTAACTTGATGTAATAAACTTCTTCGTCCGGTTCACTTACGCTTACCGCATCTACGGTCTGGTCTTCACCCACGTTCACTTCCTTACTTTCTTCCTTGATTAACTTTCCGTACAGATCAAAGATCTGAACCTTGGCAACCAAGCCATTCTTGGCACCACCAGCGAAGTTAACTACTTCTGCTACTTTTTTTACTGGATTATACTGGATATGCAGTGGCTCGCAAGCCTTCTTTACACCAAAGTATGCGGCAGTTGGCTCGAAGTAATAATCGTAGGTACACCAAACCATGCTTGGCCAGCAGGCATGACTCATCCAGATGAGTAAACCAAGACGATCCTGCTGAGAAGACTCGTACATCGCACGGTAGCCATCATAGTTGAGCCACTGTGCCCATTTAGTAAACTGCTCTGCACTCTGAGGTTTGCCATAACGCTTCTCCATGATTTTGTTGAAAGATTCACCTCCCTGAGCACCCTTCAATGTATAATCATGCTGTCCCCATGCATCGTTTTGAGGCCACAGGTGTTCTGGTTTCATCATTCTGCTCAAAGATTCGAAGGTTGGAACATTAGGCATACCACGTTCTGAATGCAACTTGTGACTTTGGTTAGCGAAGTAGAAAGATGGTGACTTCATCTGATAAGGACCATGTCCGCTGACACCTAAGTCGGCTGAGCTAGGAATATAACCCAACTGAGGATGGATATCCTTTACCTGTTCTCTCAAAACCTTATCAATGGCTGCCGGAGGGAATCCCTCATTACGTCCGCAGTAGATACCGATGCTGGCATGGTTGCGGATGCGGGCGATGTAATCGGCTGAGTTTTCCAGGAACATTTTGTGATTATCAGGATCTGGTCCGTCCCAAGGGTTAGCTAGCCAGAAGTCCTGCCATACCATGATACCATACTTGTCGCATGCCTCATAAAGTTCTTCATCACCAATCTGTCCTACCCAGTCGCGAATCATATTGTAGTTCATCTCCTTATGATAACGCACGGCAGCATCATATTCACGTTCGCGATAGTTGAGGTTAGTCTCCGCGAATCCCCAGTTACCACCCAATGGGTTCAATCGCTTGCCATTGATGTAAATCTTGGTCTGGGTCTCCAGGTCGGCATAGCTCATCTGTCGGATACCAGCTTTATAGTTGACCTCAGAAAGCATCTCACCGGAAGTCTTATCCGATACCCTGAAACCTGCATCATATAAATAAGGAGAACCATAACCGTTAGGCCACCAAAGATTCATGTGCTGGTCCTTGAGTTGTGGATAGTCGGTAGGAGCGAAAGCTACCTCACGTTTTTCATTTGGTTTCAAGCTTACTTCCTTCTCAAACTTGATTTTACCGATATAACCTGCCAATTTCACAGTCTTTTCTGCAGCATCAGCATTCTGTAAGAAGACAGACGGAGTCATTGTTGCCAATGTATCAGGCAAGTTTAAAGTAGATGTTACTACAGGGTCAGAAACACTTACCCCATTGTCATGAGTAAGATAGACATCATTCCAAATACCAATTTCACGACCTGGGGTATTGGTTATCCAGTCCCAGCCAATTGAAGCGTGGAAGGTAGGGTTATCAGCACCCAGCTCGCCACCGTTCAAGTCTGTATTCTGAAGATTTTTCTGCTTCACAACGCCAAAGTGAGCATTCTTGATGACATGTACCTCCAACTTGTTGGCACCTGGTTTCAGTTTCTTGGTAATATCGATGCGAGAGCGGATAAAGGCACCATCAATTCTGCCTATCTTCTCGCCGTTTAGCAATATATTATCCTTCCAGTTAATACCATCGAAATTGAGATAAGTATGTTGCTGCTTGTTGGCTGATGGCTTATACTCGATAGTTGTGCGATACCAAAAATCAGAATTGAAGAACGATTCTGAAATCTGACGCATATTGTCATCGTAGCGATTATCTGGCACCGCACCGATATTCATATAGCTGGTGAGTACGGTACCAGGTACAGTTGCCTGAATCCAGGTATCACTTCCTTCGCGTCGCAACTGCCACTGGTTGAGCATTTGTTTGCCATTGGTAGAGGTTAGGGTATTGGCTGTTTCGGCACGCAAGCCACCCTTACCCATCACCTGCATTTCAGACAAGGCAAATCGGCCGGATGCATCCGGTTCTGTAAGCAGCAGTCTAACATATCTCCCATGACCTTTGCAAGCTATTTTTTCTATCAGACCTTTCTGCTTTTGCTGCCCCAAGGTTGCTATATCGCTCCAGTTTTTGGCATCGTTTGAAACCTGAATCTTGCCATTGCGAGCTTTGTTGATCCAAAAGAGATTCACCTGGTCGAAGTCTGCCTCTGTGCCCAAATCTACATAGAGCCACTGAATTTTAGCATCAGTTTTCTTAGCTAAGTCAGATTTCCAGACACTTGCGAAGTGCATGGATGGACGCCAAGAGGTACTGTTGTCGATGAGTTTGATACGCCACCACGCAGCCCCCGGCATAATCAACTCGATGCGTATATGTTCGTAGCTGCCTGGTTTCTTCAGTGGGATAGAAACATTCAATTTTCTAAGTGGGAGTTTTACTACATCCTGGAACTTGTTAGGGTCGGAACTTACCTGCTGTTTGGTAGCAACACCAGGCAGATCAGAACCTTTCTCTTCACCCAGTACTTCCCATTTCTTACCATTGTGTGAACCCATCACACGAATGGTATAGCCTTGCGAAGCCTTGTCCTTATAGAAAGCCAATTCACCGGTAAATTCCAATTTCTTGAGATTCACTTTCATGGCTTCCCAATTAAACTCAACAAATGCATTTTCACCTTTGATATATTGGCTTGTAACCGTATTGCCGTCTATCATTTTCTCCTTGTCGCGGTTAGACAATTCGCCCTCATTGGTTTTTACACTGAGAAACGAAGGAGCTTTACTGGTGATGATACCGTCCGTTACGAGATGTCCCGTAAGGTTGAAATCAGCATTAGATGAAGTATATACCATACGGTTCAATGCAATGTTCCTATAGATATAATCCTTCACCATTTTGGGAGCCGTAAACTGTGATGGGCGGCCCGGATATTGTCCGATGCCCCTAGTTTCGGCATAATTGTCGGCATGTATCATGCCTAAAGATTGGCTAAGTATGGCCATTAACACAACTGCTTTTTTCATTAGGTTATAATATTAATATTACTTATTTAGATTTTGTGGTGGCAAAGTTACGAAAAAAAATAAATATACGCTTGTTTTCTTTCTTAAATTATGGTACTTTTATGTTTTATTTGAACGAAAAAAGTACCCAATAGGTATGGCTTTCTAAAAATAAGCTACACCTATTGGGTAGGAATGAATCTGTCTGTTTCTAAAGAAAACACTTATTTCCAATGAAAAGTTTTCTGTTTTTATTTCATCTTACAGTCTGGAAGAACTTCCATACATCTTTTTCCTTCTATAGTCTTCAGTATGCAGCCGATGGTCTTTCTACCGATGTTTCTGTTTACCGGAACGAGATCTTTACTGATAATTTCTACATAGTGAACACCAGCGTTAGGCACATCCATAGGTAGAGTACCTTCGGCTTGCATCTTGGTATGCTCGAATTTTTCTACATCGTCGAATCTTACATAGCGGTTGGTCTTGCCGTCAACAAAGCCAACGCATACCGTATCCTTATCTGTTGCGATAGAGGCAAAGATGAGTTTTTCACCAGCAAAACGCTTGAATTCCCTTCCGCGTTCTCGTTGCAGAAGTTCTGCCATGGAAACCTTGCATACTCTGCCGCTCTCGTATACCAGGATGAGCCATCCCTCTTCTTCGTCTTCGTGTACTGCAAGTTTCAGGCGATAATCTTGCCAGTCATCGTCATCCAGTACCTTATATTCGTCGGTATCCATCAGACAGATGACGGCAGTAACTGGGCGGTAACCGTCTTCATAATCATGCAGGGCATTGTTGCGCAGACGTGAAGTCTGGATATGCTCTGTGATTGGAGCAGATTCTACATGTTTGACGATGTTTTTAGTTTTCTTTTCATTCTGGGCAGTGTCTACGATATTAGCAGAAGGAGTAGTGTTTACTGCCAGATGCGGAATATGCTCCTCTGCCCATTGTTTTCTGATGGCAAGGAACTTTTCTCTGTAGGTGGCATTTACCTTACGTGCTGATGTTCCCATGCGTTCGAAATATTCACAACCCACGGCGATTGGGGTAGGGCAAGGCTCGATATCGATAATGAGTACGGCATTGCTTACTTCCTCGTCGAAGTGAGTATGTACATAGTGGGCAGCCTCCTGTCCGAGATAGTAAACAATCTGGTTGTTGACATATATCTCATATTTGTCTTTAGATCCCTTGAAGAGTGGGTTTTTCAAGTCTTCTTCCAATCCCATTTCGTAACCGATGTCGGATACGCCCAGATACAGATGACCACCTTCGGCATTGAGGAAGGCGCAGATTTCCTGCATAATCTTCACTGTCTGTGCCGTAACATCCACTCGCATAGAGTTCTCTGGATATACGATAGATGTCTTGAACTCAGTATGGAAGTCTTCCTTGCCATAGTTCTTTTTGTTGGAAGAAGATTTCTGTAGCTTCAGGAGCGCACGAATCTTGTCGAGAATGTCGCCCGCCTGGGTGAGCAGTCCCGATTTTTTGACGAAATTATGGGAGAGAACGAGCGATGCAAGCTGTTGCAGATGAGGATCTTCTGTAAGACTGCTCCAGCGGTATAGCTCTTCATAATGTTCCTCGCTATCCAGACAGCCGATGATGCGCAGTTGCATGAAGTCGTGGCGCAGGATGGCATTGCGTTCGAATAGTTCAGGCTCTGTTTCTGCGATATGATTGATTTTCTTGGTATCAACCTTATCCAATGCTGCAAAGTCGTTGAGAAGTTCCAGCAATGTCAGTCGGCTGTCATAATATCCTATGCGTTCTTTGCTATCCAGCATGATGGCAAGTAATCGGCAGAAGTTGAGATAGTTATAAGCCTTGATGTTATCTTCTTCCAGTGTTGCCTTGGCATCGATGATGGCCATCAGTTCTGATACGTATACTTCGTTCATGGAAACGGCATTAGCCAATTCGTCCTTCTCTTCCTTAGGATTGTATACTTCATGGTTTGCATATCCCAGCATCAGTTGATGGAATGCATCGGCAAGGCTGAATCTGCTCTCAGGCGATTCTCTCAGGAAAGTACCATAGAGATATTCGTTGGCACCTTCGGTAATGTTGTCTACTTCTACAATCATGCCTTTCTTCAAGTCATTGAGGCTCATGCCAGGAGCTGGACAGATAGAGACCGAGAAACCTTCGCTGCTGACGGCTGGAATACGGGGAACTCCAGGCACCTGATTGAAGAGCAGGCAGGTGAGGCGAGAGTTGTAGAACAAGTCGTTCACTCTCACATCGTCTTCGTATTCGGTTATCATGTCGCGCATGGCAAAGACATAGCTTCCGTCGCTCTTTACGTCTTTTACATAAGCACGTAGCAATAGCGGCATTTTCTGGTATTCGAAGGATTGGATATTGACATCGCCAGGGAAGAAAGGTACTACGTCGTTTAATACATCGAGCGTACCCATTCCTTCGCAACCATCTTCCACAATCTTGCATTCGAAGAGAAGTTGTCCAGGGAGCTGTCGGGTCACGATGATCATGGTTTCATCATCGATATAGAGCTTTCTGTTCGTCTTTTTGGATGTCTTGCGCTTTTGGACGAATAGCGAGTGGTTGATATACTCCCATAGCTCCTTGTAATGCTCGATAGTGGTGCCCACCTTACCTCTCAGTTTTACCGGTGGTTTTTCATCGAGTCGGACAGAAATTCCGTGCCAGAGTCCCATACGGGCAGAGAGGGGCATATAGAGATTTTCCTTATCCAGGTCTTTTGGCTGTATGGTGATGGCTTGCTCGTTAATAGACAGCAATGCCATATCACTCTCATATTTAGCTGGTTCAAAGCTTTCCACTGTATCGTTGTTCTGCGAGCAGAGCATGTTTGCCAGTACAAAGGCATCATCGCTGTTGAATGGTAGGGCTGCATCAAACTCTGCTTGGGTAAAGAGTGAAAGGAAAGCTCTCTGCAGAGTCTTGTTAGAATCGCTTACGTTCATCAATGATACCAGGCGGTAGAGTATGGCTTGGTTCAGGGAGGTGTCGTAAATCTTGTGAGTAGCATTTCTGCCAAGTATCAGCTCGATGATCAGTACTTGTATCATCGTCTCCTTAGTGGTTGTATCGCTCGATAGTCGGTCGGTCTGGCTATAGATATTGTCTACGTATCCCTGTAGCAGTTTGAGCCATTGCATTTGGAAAGGTTTTCTGTTCCAGAGATATACTTCCTGGCTGCGGAGAGTGGCAAGAATCGTGTTGATATGTTTCTCCATAATCGAGAAGTCAAGCATGAAGATACATTGCATGATGCAGAATTGCTTGCGTGGATGATAGATGTAGGCACAAGTGGATAGGGTAGAAAGAATATGACAGATAGTATCTTCTGCCATACCGTTTTTCAGAATTTCGATAGCCTGGATATAGTAGGATAGCAGTTCTATGATATCAGTAAAGCGCTGTTCCAGCAGAATGCGTTCTGCTTCCTGACAGCGTGGAAGCAGATACTTGCTTTCTAGAGTTTCCATGCAATGAGTATGAATGTCCAGCAGTTGAGCCTGTAGTTCATCCTGGCTTAGACTGCCGGAAATACCAGCTATCCATCGATGGCACTCCAGGTCGAATATTTCGGATGGTGTATCGCCGAGCATCAGTTTTCTGAATTCTTCTGTGTTCCAGCTTTCATCACCGATGATATTGCGAAAATCTTGATCAGAGAGTGAAAATTCTGATTTTTCTGCGCCCAAGACGTCAACCAGTTGTACTTCCATCAGTTTCTGGCGGAATTTGGTAATTCTACATCTTACTCTTGGGGTAAGAGCCGCATTGATAATGGTATCTCGTTTTAGTATGGCAGTGAAGCCATATTGGTCTTCCAGGTGATAGCAATCGCCTACAGTCATTTTAATTTTGAAGTCCACCTCATCATATTCCTTGTAATGTTGTCTCATGAGGTGTTCTATGTTTTGAGCAATGAAAACTTTGCCCAGGTGGGTGGTTACCATCAGACAGTCTAGGGTTTCGGGCATGGGTTGCCTTCTTTGGAAGTCAATCTGTCCTATTTTATAAATTTTGTCTTCCACTTCGATGACGAACTTATGTTCTTCTTCATCTATTCTTAAGACCTTGGCTTTAATATTCTTGTAGTTGTTCATAAATCTTTCTGTTTTGATATACGCATGCAAAGATACAATAAAAAATGAGTTTTTCAGCATCTTTTCTTCATTTTTTAGGTAAGTTTCTGCTTTTGGTAATTGAGATAGAAGTATCTGTTGTTTTAAAAAGGTGATTAATATTCAAAATAGAAGTTTATGTGGCATAAAAATAGGTATATGTGGTAAATTGGTAATGTGGCTGGTAAATAAAATGTTTATGATTGGTGATATAAATTTACCAAAAAGCTTGGAGAAATCAGGAATTATATGTATTTTTGCAATTGTAGAAAGTTAAAAACTAACTCTTGAAAATACTAAATGGTAAGAGTAAAACATATAATCTGGTTGTTTTTGGTCTCTTGGATGATGATTGCTTGCCAGCAGGAAAAGCATGATAGATGCGAAGACGATACGAACAGCTTGCTTTCCATTGAGGATTCGATGGAAGTGAACCCTCAGTTTGCCCGTAAGAAAATAGATGATGGAATGAAGAATGCCCCTGATAGTCTTACATATTATGAGTATATGTCCAGATTGGGTAAGCTGTTTATTCTGTCAGCTTCGCCTGATTCTATGCCCCAGTATATCAATCCTGTCGTAGAATTTGCCGAGCATCAACCTGAGTCTCCACGTCGCAACAGCCTTTTGGCATATGCCTATAATTGCCAGGCTGGCAATTATCATAATTTCCATAAGAAGAGAGAAGATGTCATCATGCTCTATCATAAGGCTTACGAACTGCTCAGAAACAGCGATTCTCCTAAGTTGATGCCGGATCTTTGTGCCAATCTGGGAGATGCCTATGTCTTCGACAATGACTTGCCTAAGGCCGCCCTTTGGTATCGCAAGGCACTGTTCATTGCCGATTCTCTCCAATTGCCGAAAGAGCAGAATGCATCCTTGTATATGGGACTGGGACGCATCTATCTGTTGCTGGAAGATTTTGAGGCTTCCTTGAACTGTTATCAACAGACAGAAAAGTGTTTCTCTAATCTCTCACTCAACCTGCAGGCCTATTTTCTGAACAACTATGGTAATTATTATTACTATACCAAGGATTACCAAACTTCTCTGAAGAAATTCCTGATGTTGGAGAAACTGCTGGAAAAGCACGACAAGAGCGAAACCTTCAGCATGTATCTCTGCAAGCTCAATCTGGCTGATGTATATCTGAATCTCAACCAATTAGACTTATCTGATAAATGTTTGGATGAAGTAGAGGATTACATGCGAAAGAATGGCGATGAGACAGCCATTTACTATTGCAATACCATCCGTATCGGACAGGCAGTAAAGAAAAAAGACTGGAATACCGTGGCCGGAATATTGGCTGGAGAAAAATCGAATGACCAGCTGGACTTCTCGCTCCTCCAGATTCGTCATCAGTATTTGGGAGAATATTATGAGGCTAAGGGCGACTATCGTCAGGCTTATCAGAATATGAAGGCTGATGACCTGATGCAGGATTCCCTGGCACACAATCGAACCCACATGCGTTCTATAGAAATCATGCAGCGTTTTTCTCAGGACACCCTGCAGCTGCATCATCGCATTGCGATAGAACATAAGAATGTGGAAATCCAGCAGGCAAGGGGATTTATCTATCTGATTGTAGGTATTCTTCTCGTTCTGATTTTGTCTACAGCCTTGTTTGTGGTTCGTTCCCGCAGGAAGCAGGAGGCAGCTAAACTCAATATCATGAACCTGAAATTGAACAATGCCCGAAACCGTATTTCGCCTCATTTCGTTTTCAATGTCTTGAACAACAAGATTGTAAAATCTGATAAGAAGGAAGCCAATGAGTTGCTGGAATTGACCAAGCTGATCAGAGCCAATCTGGACATGTCTCTCCAGATGCAGACGTCTCTCAGGAAGGAGCTGGAATTTGTCAGACAATATGTTCTGGTAGAGAGCAAGCTGATAGAAGACGACTTCAAGTTTGATGTCCAGATAGATGAAACCATAGATTTAGATAAGGTGATGATTCCATCCATGTTCGTGCAGATTCTTGCAGAGAATGCTTTTGTACATGGTCTGAGAGGCTGGGAAGGAGATAAACGACTCACGATACAAGTGCAAAAGGGGCAGAAAGAGGATGTCCGTATCACGGTAGAGGATAATGGACCTGGTTTTGATGCCACCAAGATGGCACTTCAGCATCGTACGGGACTCAACATCATCCGCCAGACCATTGCCATCGTGAACGAACGCAATAAGAATAAGATAAGTTTCCAGATGCATAATAAGGTAGATGCTGACGGAAAGATCTTAGGATGCCAGTGTACCTTCTTTATACCTATTAATATAAAATACTAAAAAATATCAGATTATGTTAGCAGTCATTGTTGATGATAATAAGCAAGCTGCCCTGGATTTGGCAGAACGTCTTCGGGAGTTTGAGGATGTAGAGGTTGGTGGCATGGCTATCAATGGCATGGATGGATTGTCTCTTGTCAGTCAGGTCCAGCCCGATGTACTCTTTCTTGATGTCCAGTTGCCCGATTTGTCGGGTCTGGACTTTCTGGAGAAGATGAGCAGTCATACTCACGGCAAATGTCGTGTCGTGATGTATACGGCGTATGATGAGTATATCTTGCCAGCTTTCCGCAAGAAGGCTTTCGATGTGTTGCTCAAGCCAATCGATGAGGAGGATCTGGCTACTATCATGCACCGTCTCACCCATGAAGATGTCTTCGTACTCCATCCGGATGAGAGTAATTTCCGGAAGCAGAATTCTAAGTTCCTGTTCTATACCAACACCTTGGATTTCAAACTGATAGACAAGCGCGACATCGGACTCTTCCAGTATAATCATGAGCAGCGCTGTTGGGAGGTGGTTGTTGCCGGAAGCAAGAAGACCATCCGTCTGAAGCGAAATATCAAGAGTGAAGCCCTGCTCGATTTGAGCGAGCAGTTTGTGCAGATCAATCAGAAGTATATCATCAATATGGACTATCTGATAGAGGTGGTAGACAATGTGTGCCATTTCTATCCTCCGTTTGATGCGATAGATTATGTGAAGGTGAGCCGCGTCTATCGCCGTAAGCTGATAGATCATTTCCATAGTTTGTAAAGCATAAAGCCTATGTCACCACTGCCTATATTCCCTGTGCCTGTGGTTTAACGATAATAGCTTTATATTCGAATGAAAAGATTCAGCAGCATTAGTGATTCTGTTAACAAAAGAGGCTCATTCCACTTATTGCCTGACTATGGCACAATATTGCCCTCAACTGGGGCAACTTTTTGCCATTGCCGGGCACAAAATGAAGCGTCGTGAGAAAATTTTCGGGCGGTCTACCATCGCCATTCGGAATATGCTTTCCGGCTACAGGATGCGTGGTTTTGCTCGTGAAAAACCTTACTCTCAATTTTACCCTTCACCCGTATAAACACTTAGCTATTTTCTTTTAGAGTTTTTTCGATAATAGTGCATAATAAAGTGTTAAATCTTGGGTAAACGGACTAAAATACAGAGAAATTCTTGGAAAAACGGACAAAATATAGTATTTTTGCCTTGGAAAAACGGACAAAATGCCTCCGTTTTATATTAGATAAACGGACTTGTTTTTTGAAAAAGTTGTATCTTTACACAATAATTAATTAATATTCAATGAAAGCATTTACATATATCAGGCAAGGAGAATTTGGCTTTACTGAGAAGGAGAAGCCAATGATGATAGATGAGCACGATGCCATCGTGAGAGTTACGCTGAGCAGTATCTGCACCAGCGATCTTCATATCAAGCATGGTTCTGTGCCTCGCGCAGTACCTGGAATTACCGTTGGCCATGAAATGGTGGGTATCGTGGAAGAAGTGGGAGAGAAGGTTACCCACGTAAAGCCGGGAGATAGAGCAACCGTCAACGTGGAGACTTTCTGTGGCGAATGCTTCTACTGCCAGCATGGATACGTGAACAACTGTACTTCCCCACATGGTGGATGGGCACTGGGATGCAGAATTGATGGCGGACAGACGGAATATGTGAGGGTTCCTTATGCAACTACCGGCTTGAATAAGATACCGGATTCGGTAAGCGATGAGCAGGCGCTTTTCGTAGGAGATATTCTTGCTACAGGATTCTGGGCTGCAAGAATTTCTGAAATTACGGAAGAGGATACGGTCCTGATTATCGGTGCTGGCCCTACGGGTGTCTGCTGTTTGCTTTGCACCCTGCTCAAGAATCCGAGGAACATCATCGTCTGTGAGAAATCACAGGCAAGACGAGAGTTCATCCAGAAGCATTATCCGCAGGTGATGGTTGTAGAACCTGAGGATTGCGAGACTTTTGTCAAGGAGCATAGTCAGCATGGGGGAGCTGATGTGGTGATGGAGGTTGCAGGTGGACCAGATACCTTTCAGCTTGCCTGGAAGTGTGCCCGTCCTAATGCCATCGTTACTGTTGTTGCGATGTATGACAAACCACAGATGCTTCCGCTTCCAGATATGTATGGAAAGAACCTCATCTTCAAGACAGGAGGTGTGGATGGATGCGACTGTGAGGAAATCCTGGACTTGATAGCACAGAAAAAAATAGATACCACTCCTCTGATTACTCATCGTTTCCCACTTTCAAGAATAGAAGAAGCATACGATGTCTTTGAGAACCGCAAGGATGGAGTCATCAAGGTGGCGATATTTCCGGGATAAACAAGAGAGGGTGGGTCATAACTCCATGACCCACCCTCTCTTGTTAAAATGCAATTTTCTGTAAATATTAAGCTTTACTGCCAGGAATGGCAGAAGCAACACCTTGGTGCATCATGCGCGATTTTTCCTTAGCCAATGCTTGCATGTCTACAGCCACATCGTCTTCATCTACGATTTCTACGCCAGTCATCGTTTCGATTACGTCTTCCATGGAAACAACTCCTCTCAGACATCCGTATTCATCTACGATGATAGAGATGTGTTCTCGTTTTTCCAACATCTTTTCCCATATCTGGTATAGAGATTCATCCTCGTTGAAGGAAAGAATAGGACGCATCAGTTCGGATAATCTGGTTTGGAACTCATCGTCTGAAACCAATTTGAGAACCATATCTTTCAATACGTATCCCACAATGATATCCTTATTGTTGTCATAAACGGGAATGCGTGAGAAATTCCATTCTTTCTGTTCGTAAAACTCCTTGGTAGTCAGATTCATGTTGGCTGATTCTACTACGATGGATGGAGTCATCACCTCCTTGGCCTTTACTCCTGCCAGGCGAATGCAGCTTTTGATGATCTTGCTTTCCGATTCGCGGAAGATGCCTTCTGTAGTACCTACGTCTACCATGGCCGATACCTCTTCGCGACTCACGGAAGCCTGGTGGTTCTTCGGAGTAAATACCTTAGTGATAAGTTCCGAAAGCAGTACCAAAGGATAGGTGATAAAGATGAGCACACGAATGATCTTGGTAGATGTCATGGCAAGAGAGCGCCAATATGAAGCTCCGATGGTTTTCGGGATGATTTCTGAAAGTACCAGAATCAACAGAGTGAGAATGGCGGAAATGATGCCGAAGTATTCTTCGCCAAAGAGTTTCATTGACTCGGCTCCTACACCGGCAGAACCGATGGTGTGGGCGATGGTATTGAGCGAAAGGATGGCACCCACCGGACGGTCTACGTTGTTCTTATACTGTTTCATCAGTGAGGCAGTCTTGTTGCCTTGATTCTCCTTCATCGAGATAAACGACATCGGAGTAGAAAGTAATACCGCCTCCAGGACGGAGCATAAAAAGGATAGTGACAGAGCACCTAAAAAATATAAAATGATTAAACCCATGTAATTTTAAATTCGTTAATAATATATTATCTCAAGCAAGATAGATATTATTTCCGAAGGCTACAGTTGAGGATGTAATGGGGAACATTACATCTATATTTATCCAATATCAGTGTATTTATAAGTATCATCACAATATGTTTCAATTTTCTGCAAAGATACTGATAAAAAGATGAATCTAATATGTTTTTGTTGAAAATTAAATTGTTTTAATATGTTTTTGGCAAATTTGTAGAGAAGTATAAAAAAATCTAATTTTAACAAAAATATAACGCATAATTCATTGAGTATTTATAAATATCAGGTATTTTTGCAACCAGCATTTAGAAAACAGATTCAATATGAAAAGTAAAATACCCATTATACTCCTTAATTTTACCGGTGTATACGACTTGGAGGCATTTGCCTCAAATAAGAATATCATCCATGTAGATTGCCGGGGCATGAAAGGAGTGGACTGCTATTGTGACGAAGAGGGCAGGGAGGAGTTGCATCGCCGACTTGCTCCTTTTCCAGCCAAGGCTGTTCATTTCATCGATTCTGGTGATTTCCATTACCTTACGGAATATTGGGTATCCCAACTCCATGAGCCTTTCTCCCTGATAGTTTTCGATCATCATCCGGATATGCAGCAACCGGAATGGGAGGGTGTTGTATCATGTGGAGGTTGGGTGAGAGATGTATTGGAGAAAAACCCGTTTGTCGAACACATTATTATTGTAGGTGCATCGGATGAGTTGATAGCACAGGTGCCTGTTCACTTGAGAGCAAAGATTTTGTTCTATAGTCAGGCAGAGATAGATCATCACGAGGCATGGCCGTCGAAGGCTGGTAAACTCATACATGAGCCGGTTTATATATCCATCGACAAGGACGTATTGAGAAAGCAGGATGCCATCACCGACTGGAGCAATGGAGACATGACTCTCATGCAGCTCCAAGCCGTGCTTCGCATCATCTATGCCCATGAGAAAGTGATAGGGGTAGATATCACAGGCGAATGTTCCGCTACGCTTGACTATTTCTCCGAGTTGAAGGATGCTGAGGTCAACAACGAGGCAAATGAAGAGTTGCTAACGATGATTCTGGAGGAGAACCATCCTTAGCCATATTATAAGCGTATTTTGCTTTTATTTTACTTCAGTGAGCTTACCCGTCTGTGAGTCGATGATATAGCCATGCAGATTGACATCCTTTGGTACGAGAGGGTGAGTACGGATGGTATTAATCGTATTTCTTACAGAATCCTCGGTGTCATGGAATCCCTCCAGCCAATGGTCTAGGTTGATGCCGCAAAGTCCGATGGTGTCGATGACATCCTGATGAATGCCGCGCTTGAGCATCAATTCCTTCATCTGCTGGCCGTTCATGTGGCAGGCACCGCAGTTGGAGTGGGCGATGACCATGATTTCCTCAACACCCAGTTCATAGATGGCAACCAGGAGGCTGCGCATGGCTGAGTCGAATGGGCTGATAACAAGTCCACCGGCATTCTTGATGAGCTTGGCATCTCCATTCTTCAATCCTAAGGCTGCCGGCAGAAGTTCTGTCAGGCGGGTATCCATGCAGGAAAGGATGGCAAGCTTCTTGTCTGGATATTTACTCGTAAGATACTTTTCGTAGCCCTTGCTGGCCACGAAGTTTTCATTATATTTGATGATTTCTTCTATAATCATAGTCGTGTAAATTGAAATGTGAAACGAAATTATCCTATTTCTCTGGGGTAGGCTTGAGGTAAGCCAAAAACTTCTCAGGCTGATAGTTGAGTACCAAATCATCAGGAAACTCTGCTTTTTCTACCAGAGGCAGGATGTTGCTGTAGTCGGCAATCATGGTTGAGAAATGGGCATCACTTCCAAAGATGACAGGAGTCTCATACTTCTTGGCAAGTTCCAGCAGTTCCAGGTTATTGGGGGTAGCCACTGTCTTGTGACGGATGGGAGCCATGGAGTGGTTGTTAATCTCAAGCAGGGTATGCGTCTCCTTTGAAACTTTCATCAATACCTCGAAATCCAGATCTGCCGTACCGTCACCGGGATGGGAGATGATCTGTACGAAGGGATTGCGCATAGCATTAATGACCCCCTGCGTGTTCTCTTCCTTGGTTCCTCCCTTCCAGCAAAGACTATGAATGCCAGCGATTCGGATATCCAGTATGCGCCAATAATCCTCATCGAGGTCAATATCGCCCTGGGTATTGAGAATGTTAAGTTCTGCTCCCAGCATCAGCTTGATTCCATAGAGCTGACGGGGAACGCAATGCAGGTTTCTGAAATAGATGGGATCACAGGTACCCGGAATATTAGGTCCGTGTTCTGTGATACCCAGAATTTCCAACCCTTTTTCTTTTGCTGCCAAGGTCATTTCCTGCAAACTGCTGTAGGCATGACCTGATGCTATTGTATGTGTATGAACGTCTAATAATGTTTTCATACTGCAAAGGTACTGATATTTTGCAAAATAGTCTGTGTCACTAAAATAAAAAACATTTTTCTTTCAAAAAAAGATGTTTTTTCATTATTTTTTCGTAATATTGCACTCGAAAACAACTTTAAAAGCAATTTATATGAAACGAATTTTTGTTTTAACGGTAGGTTTCTGTGCATGTATGAGACTGATGGCACAATCTCCCATCAGTTTTTATCCTATGGAGAATTCGCAAGACGTCAACATTGATACACATTTGGTGATAGAGTTTGACAAGGTAGTGACAACTGGCAGCAAGGGTGTCATCACCGTTACGGATAAAACAACTCACAAGGTGGTTGATAGAATCGACATGAGTATCCCTGCTGGACCTACAAAAGGACAGCCAAGGAATCCCAATGCCAGATATTCTCCAGTACCCTACATATACAAGATGGGAAATATCACCAACCGCAATACCCGTCCTGGAACTCCGTCAGGTGCAGCCAAGGAAGATAAGCGCAAGTATCAGAAGACCATCATAGGTGGGTTCTCTGATGCTTTCCACTTTTATCCGGTTATCTGTCATGGTAATAGGGCTACTGTTTATTTGCATAACAACATACTGGACTATGGACATGAGTATGAAATCAAGATTAGCAAGGGGGTTATAGAAGGATGGAATGGAAAGACATCATGGAAATTCACGACCAAGCGAACTGTCCCTTCTTCTGATTTACATCATGTGGTAGTAGCTGCAGATGGAAGTGGAGATTTCTCCACCCTGCAAGGTGCCATGGATTGGATACCGGATTCATTACCTTCAGAAGCTTGCAGAAAAACTGTATTCGTGAAGAATGGAGATTATGAGGAGCTAGTGTATTTCCGCAATAAACGATTCGTTACTATCCAGGGAGAATCAATGGATAGAGTAGTGATACATTACCCTAATAACGAGGTTTTCAATCCTCATCCTGTAGATATCAAGACCAATGAGCAGAAAGGAACCTTCCCTTCACGCCGTGCGGCAGTGGCAGCAGACAACTGTTCCGACATGATTTTCAAGAATATTACATTCAAGACTGACTGCAAGGGACAGGCAGAGGGATTCCTGCTCAATGGTGAAAGAAACTATGCAGAGAATGTACATGTCATAGGTGATGGTGATGCTCTTCAGGTGAATGGATCTGCCTACTGGCTCAACTGCGTGGTTGATGGAGGAGGTGATACGGTATTGGGAAGAGGTCCATCCTACTTCAATCACTGCACCCTTTCCAGTTATGGCGCATTCATGTGGATTAGAAATACCAAAGAGAACCATGGTAACATTTTCAATGACTGTACCTTCAAGGGATTAGGTCAGGATGCTGTGATAGCCCGACTTCCTGACAATAAGGGGAAAAACTATCCTGATGCAGAATGCGTTTTGCTGAACTGTACTCTTGACGGTGTACCTGTGGAAGGATTTGGCCCTGTAGCTGAGACAGCATCTACGGCAAATCTCCTGGAATTCAATAGTCATGACAAAGAAGGAATGACTATAGATATCAGTAGAAGAAACAAGCATGTCCGTCAGCTGGATGCCATTAAAGATGCTGAGACAATCGGAAAATATTCAAATGCAAGTTGGGTATTAAATTGGTAGATCTCATTTGTCCTTCAAAGTCATGAAGGCACAAAAGCCGGTGGTAAAGCTAAAGTTCTTGCCAAGAAAGGCTTCTACTGTTTAGTTATAAGGATGATTATGGTAAATAGGTACGAAATCTTCCGTAATAAAAGAAAAAGGCAGCTGTGAGCATTCTAGAAGATGCTTACAACTGCCTTTCCTATTTTTATATGGAAACTACTGTTTAAATTCTCTCAAATAAGAAGAAACATCGCTTTTAAGCGAAGTCCTTCATGTTTGTTCTTGCACCATACTCAGCGCAAGCTGCAACTACCATTGCAAAAATGATTCCTAATACTGTCATAATTTTTCCCTTTCTCTCAAAATTTATTAACCAAATCTTTACCTTTAAAACTGAAGGTTTCTTGAAAGCATCCTAAGACGCTTCTCAAAGCCTGTTTACTTACCGAGGCTAATCTTTCTGTTGACATTTACAATCTCAGCAAAAAGGGCAGCTACAACTGCCAATGTCATTCCTAATACCATCATAATTGTTATCCTTTCTTTACTTTATTTATCTTTTCGAGTGCAAAGGTAATGCCTTTTTGTGTACGCACACAATTTTTAGGGCAGAAATTGTACAAATGGCTCGATTTCTTGATTTCAGTCAAGTTTTGTCATATACATAGTGGCAAATTGACATGCTTCTAGCTTAGCTCTGTATGATGTAAGAAGTTCTGGGATAACAGAGATTGCTTCTGTAGATACCTTATACCATAAAACATTTTAGCAAGGTGGTAGGGAAAAATGTCAGTCTGGCTGGCGGTTAATAAGTAAAAAATCTACCGGTATAAATCAACATTGATATTGAATGGAGAATCAAAATCCCTCAACATCGCATGCTTCGTATCTTTCTCTGAAAGATTGGCATGTACTGTAGGGATTCTCCAGTCAATACCTAGCGTTTCATCAATGATGGAGATTCCTCCATCTGCTTCTGGATGATAGAATTCATCACATTTATACTGGAAAACTGCAGTTTCTGAGAGAACAGCGAAACCATGGGCGAAACCTCTTGGAATGAAGAATTGAAGGTGATTGTCCTCTGTTAATTCCACAGCTACATGCTGACCATAGGTTGGAGAACCTTTACGGATATCTACGGCAACATCAAGCACTCTTCCTTTTACACATCTTACTAGTTTGCTCTGAGTAAAAGGGGGACGCTGGAAATGTAAACCTCGCATGACGCCATAGCTACTCATACTCTCATTATCTTGGCAAAAGTTCACCTTATGTCCGATAATAGGAGTTACTTTCTCGTCAAATTCCCGTTCGCTAAAACTTTCAAAGAAATATCCCCGAGCATCACGGAAGAGGCGTGGCTCTATAATGAGAACACCCTCTATGGCAGTTTTAAATATATTCATTTCTTTTATACATTTATTTTTAATGCAAAGGTACTACTTTATTCCAAATTTTCAAAAGAAAACAGTATTTTTTTCCTAGTTATCATAATAAGGTGGTTTAATTTTGGTTCTTCCGCTTTTTTCGTTGGTAAGTAGCAGCAAAAGACAATAGAAAGAAGCTTGGTTCCGTTATATATTTAAAATCACGACAAATTAAATATATACAAGATGGAACCAAGCTTCTTATATCATAGTTTCGGCATAAGCCGCAGAATCAACTATCGAAGCACCTCGTTTCAATGATAGCAACTGAAAGCAAATACCAAGAAGCTTGGTGTTCCGATAGTTTGAAACAAACAGAAAGCTTTTTTTAGTGATTTGGGACTATAATTATCTAAAATCGAAAGCTCAAATCTACCCCACATTGGAATGGGTTACCACGCTGGGCAAAGTATTCACGTTTACCTGTTGCTGCATTATCTACTGCAAATGTATTATAATTAGTATCGGTGAGATTCTTACCCCAAACATTTAACTGCATGATACCGAAATCGAAGGCTATATGACCTCCCAATACAGCATAAATATCCTGACTGTAAGTATTGCCATTATCCCAATAGGTCTTTCCCTGCATATTCACATTCATACCGAAAACCATGTTGCGCAACAGATTGGAATTGAATGCAATACGATAATCTGCCATGGCCGATAAAGTATGCATAGGAACATATGGCACCTTTTTGTCTTTATAGCTCACAGCCTTTTCACCCTCTCCATCTGTATATTCATCGAAGACAGCATGAGTATAACCATAATTCAACATCCAGTCTATATTTCCGTTGGCTAATTGTCCTCTCAAGGCAGCCTCTATACCGCAGCTATGGCTCTTGCCTGCATTCACCATCATTCTGCCAAAGCCATAATTACCTGCCATTACCGAAAGTTGTTGGTTCTTTACCTTCATATAAAAGGCACTGAAGTCGAGATGAATGGCATGATTGAAAAGATTGAGATGAGAACCCACTTCGTAATTCCATGATACCTCTGGCTTATAAGAAATAGTCTGGTTCACTTTTTTATAATCTTCTGCCGTATGAGGTACTTCATAATCGCCACGCAATGCCTGCTGGCGGTTGGCATTCAGCTCAGTCTGAAGTATATCGCTAAACATCTGAATATTATATCCGCCGGCACGATAGCCTTTACTGATGGTGGCATAGATATTACTCTGCTGATTATCAATGCGATAAGTCAGACCAAATTTCGGAAGAAACTGGCTGTAATCATCATTTGTCTTTTCATCCAAGGCACTCCTAAGTGTATAGGTAGCCTTCTTCCCCATCATATTTGCCGTCATTGCCATATAGGCAGATGACTCATAATGAATGCCCGTATGCATATAATCATATCGCAAACCCAATGTTGCCACCAGATGAGAGGTAATATCAAAATTACTTTCATGATAAAAACCGAGGTTAGTTTGGGGAGTATGATAAAGTCCAGGAGCCCCCATGCTGACCGTCATACTGATACCTCCTGCCTTTTCTATAGCAGCCTTTGCCGCAGCATTAGCCGCAATTTCAGGCATTCCCTGCGCCATCATTTTCTTCACCATCGAAGCATGAATGGCAGTATACATCTGCTGCTGAATAGCATTGCCTATCGGAGCAGTCATCGCATCATCGAAGAAGACCGGACCATTGGTCTTCAACCATTGCTTGGAAAAGAAGCCACCTGCTGCCCAATGCCAGAAACCACCCACTGCCCGGTTACTCTTCAAGGAGAGTTCTTGAGTGAAGGAATTCTGCAATTGTTCCTGTAGGATATGCATGTAATCTGCCGAAAGATAATCCTGATCCATCAACATGCGATCCTTGACATACTGATAACTGGAAACAGAAGTAAAATCATATCCATTTCCTGTGTAACCAAGTTTCAGTCCAGTTATCAGGTTATTTCTCCGATACGTTCCAGGGAAAGTAGAAGCAGGAAGGTCAGCCTTACCTGTCTCCAAATCAAGCTTTCCATAAGGGAATCCATTCTGATCTACATACTGGTAATTAGCCAAAACGTCCATCTTCCAACCTGAATCAAAACGGGTCTTGAGAAGCATCTTGCCTCCTGCTTCATTATATTGATCAGAACGGTCGCCAGTATGAGTGTTTCTGAAAAAGCCATTCTGTCCCTCATAGAAACCTGCTAGAGAAAGAGCAATATGCTCATTGAACTTCTGATAATGAGCCGCTTCTACATTGCGGAAATACTTACTGCCATAGCTCAATCTGATGTCACTACCCTGGTAATTGAAAGGATTACGGGAATACATCTTGACCAATCCACCCTCAGTATTCTGACCATACAGTGTGCCTTGTGGCCCTCGAAGCACATCAACTCTACTCATCTGGTAATTATGGAGATTAAATGCCGACTTGCTCATCACCGGAATACCATCGAGATAGAGACCGATGGCAGGACTATTGACACGGCTGCCTATTCCTCTTACATAAACAGAAGATGAAAGACGGCTACCATAATTGGGCATAACAAAATTAGGAACAAACTGCGAGAGATCACGCAAATCAGATACGCCAAGTTTTTTCATTAGAGGGCTACTCAGCGATGTACTGCTGAGCGCCTGTTGTCGGAGGCGTAACACCTCCTTGGGTTGTGATACCACCACTACTTCATCAATATCGAATACCTTGCTGCTATCCGATAATGCGGATTCTGCAGAAATAGGCAAGGCTATTCCCCAACCTGCCATTGCCAACATTATTTTATAATTCATAATCTCTTATATTCTTTCCGTATGATTTAAATTCGGGTGCAAAGGTACGAAGAATCATAAGAATAGGAAATCCTTATTTATTAGGAACTCTATTTGGCAGGAAATGTCATAAAGGGATAGAAAGAGTAAAAGCCCCTAACCCAAGAAATTTCTTGAAGCTAGGGGCAGCGAACTTAAACCTAAATATTGAGAAATAAAAAATCCGGAAGATTCTTCCGGATTACCATGCCTCTAGCTTATCTGCTATCTCAGGCATTTTACTCTTAGTGAACACAGGATTCTTGCCTTCCTTCTTCTGCTGGCGATAATCCTGCAGCAGGAAGACGGCTTGGCGGGAAAGCAGGACGATGGCCACCAGATTGCAGAGTGTGAGAAGAGCCATCGTGATATCGGCAAAGCTCCATGCAAAATCCAGCGATACCACTGCTCCTATCATCACCATCGCTGCTACTGCAAGGCGATAGATAAACACACCTAATTTAGAATCCTTGATATATCTCACATTGGTCTCGCCATAGTAATAATTGCCGATGATGCTACTGAAGGCAAAGAGCCAGATCATGACAGCTACAAAAGGATTGCCGATGCTTCCGATTTCGTGGGTCAGGGCATTCTGCGTCAGCTGAATTCCATTGGATGCTGTAACATCTACCCCACTCACCAGAATGATAAAGGCAGTGCAGGAACATACTACCAAAGTATCCGTAAAGACACCCAATGCCTGAATCAATCCCTGCTTCACCGGATGGCTTACCGTAGCCACCGCTGCAGCATTAGGGGCACTACCCTCACCAGCCTCATTGCTGAACAAACCTCGCTTGATTCCCTGTATCACAGTGACTCCAAGTACTCCACCTGCTGCCTGGTTGAATCCGAAGGCATTCTCCACAATGGTGAGCAACACCTTAGGCAAGCTGGTGATATTCCAAACCACTACTCCAACAGCTATCAGAAGATAGATGACTGCCATTACAGGAACCACCGTAGAAGAGAACTTTGCCACTCGCTGAATGCCACCGAAGATGATGAGCAAGGTTAGTGCCGTAAGCACGATTCCCATAGTTGCCGGTTCGATACCAAACGCTTTCTGCCAAGCCAGACAGATGGTATTGCTCTGCACAGAATTATAGGCAAAGCCAAAGGTGATGATCATCAGGACGGCAAAGAGAATACCCATCCATCCTTTTCCCAATCCATACTTCATATAGTAGGCTGGTCCACCAAAGAAGGATGTCTTTCCCTTGCGCTTGTAAAGTTGGGCAAGAGTTGATTCTATGAAAGCCGATGCCGAACCCAGCAAAGCCAGCATCCACATCCAGAATACAGCTCCCGGTCCACCAATACTGATAGCAGTAGCTACACCTGCAAGATTACCTGTACCGATACGGCTTGCCAATGCCACCACAAAAGCCTGGAATGAAGAGATATGTTTCATTTCGCCATCCACCTTCACCTCCATGGATAATTCGTCGTGCCCTATCTCTTCCGGTTGAACCTTGTCGGGATGCAGCAGCAGTCGGACCATCTCCTTGATGAGACGGAACTGAACGAAACGAGTACGCCAAGTGAAAAACACGGCACAGCATATCAAAACGGTAATGATGATATACGACCAGAGAAAATCGCTAATCTGAACTAGAATGTTTTGTATTATATCTATCATTTGTCTATCAAAATCTGAATATTATTCCTTTTCGACTGCAAAATTACGAATTTAATTTCAAAAATCAGCAAAATATCTGTCTATCTTACGTTTAACCGTCTTTTTGTCCTCTTTTTAAATATAAAACGAAGGTATTTTATCCATTTTTCCATGGTGAATATACTATCTTTTGTCCGTTGTCCCAAGATTTAATACTTTATTATGCACTATCATCGAAAAAAACTCCAAAAGAAGTAAGTATCTCAGATTTTATTTGTACTTTTGCCGTACTTCAACAAAACTTCAATAAAAAACGACAACAATGAACATTAAAAACATTTTTCTTACCACAATCATCGGTTCAATGATGACCATGCCTACCATGGCACAACGAAAAGCTGCGACCATCAATGACAACTGGGAATTCAAACTTCCTACCAGTCAGAAATGGACTTCAGTAAATATTCCCCATACTTATACTCTGGATGCCTACCAAGGCAGGAACTATTATAAAGGGAAGGCAGAATACCGCCGCATTCTTACCCTGGCAGAAATCAATCCAGACAGACGCTATTTCTTGAAGATAGATGCAGCAAATAAGGCTGCAGAAGTGAAGGTAAATGGCAAGGAAGTAGGTTGTCATGCCGGTGGATATTCGTCCTTTACCTTCGATATCACTGATTTTCTAAATACCAATCCTGCAAGACAAGGAGAAAAATCAGAAAATACCATAGAGATAACTGTAGACAACAGTCGTCAAGATGTCACTCCTATCATGGCAGATTTCACATTCTGGGGCGGCATCTATCGTGACGTCTGGCTCGTTTCTACACCCGATATTCATTTCAACATGCTCAACATGGGAAGTGACGGCATCTTCGTTTCTACTCCTATTGTGAATGAAAAACAAAGCATGGTAAAGGTGGTTAGCGAAGTGAGCAATGATGGCCAAAAAGCATCGATGGTAGAACTGAGAAACGAGATTTTCTCGCCCGATGGAAAGCTACTTCAAACCATCAAGAAGAAGATAACCCTGAAAGCCGGCGAAACCAAACGCACGGCATTGCAGTCAAAACCTATTGCCAACCCACTTCTTTGGACTCCAGAACGTCCTACTTTATACAAGGTAAAAACCTCTATTATAGATACGAAATCAGGGAAAGTCATTGATGAGAAAAACCACAAGGTTGGATTCCGCTGGTTTTCTTTCGATGGAGAGAAGGGATTCTGTCTGAATGGAAAGACTTACAAGCTACGTGGATTCAACCGTCATCAGGATCAGGCACCTGTAGGAGTAGCTTTACCCGACGAGGCTCATCGCCGTGACATAAAACTGATGAAGGAACTGGGCAGCAATTATATCCGCATCTCCCATTATCCTCAAGATGACGCCCTCTTGGATGCCTGCGATGAACTCGGTTTGTTGGCATGGGAAGAAATTCCTATCATAGACCTTGTACCAGACACTCCCCACTATGCCGATAATTGTGAGCGTAATCTACGGGAAATGATCCGCCAACACTACAACCATCCAAGTATCATCAACTGGGGCTACATGAATGAAATCCTGCTCTGCACTCCATGGCCAGGAACTAAGGAATGGCCAGCCTTTAAGGAACGTACCCTAGCCCTTGCCCATCGATTGGAAAAGGTTCTTAAGGATGAAGACCCAACCAGAAAAAGCGTAATGGCATTTAATATGACCAATACTTACAACGAAATAGGCCTGAACCTTGTTGATGTTGTGGGGTGGAACCTTTATCATGGCTGGTATCAGGGCGAACTGAACGGATTCAATCACTGGTGTGAAGACCAGCACCAACGCTATCCCCAAAAGCCGATGATAATTTCAGAATGGGGAGCAGGAAGCGATCAGCGTCTGCACTCAAACTCTGCCCATGCCTTCGATTTCAGCATTGAATATCAGCAAACTTATATAGAGCACTATCTGCCATTCATTGAAGAAAAGCCTTGGATTAGCGGTTGTACCTATTGGAACTTCATCGACTTTAACGTGGCAGAACGCCAGGAATCCATGCCAAGAGTAAACAACAAGGGAATTGCCTACAACGACCGTACCCTGAAGGACGTAGCTTATTACTTCAAGTCTATGTGGCGTAAGGACATACCTGTGGTTCATATTGCCAGTCGCGACTGGAGCATAAGAACTGGTCATATCAACGAGCCCCAGCGCATTAAGGTATATTCCAACATGCCTGAAGTGGAACTTATCGTAAATGGCAGGAGCTACGGGAAAAAGAGTGTACAGAATTGCTTTGCCGTCTTTGATGTCGTCCTGCCTTTCGGTAGTTCTACTTTAGAAGCAAAAGGTTTTAACGAAGTTCTGACAGATTATAAAAACAAGGTTGATGGGAACACAGGAGACGTAATGAAAATTCAGTACAACCCTCTGCCAAATTTGGCAAAGGGAGAAGAACTTGCCATCAACGTGGGCAGTAACTGCTATTTCATATCTTCCTTGAGCCAGCTCACATGGTTACCAGACCAAGCATACAAGCCTGGAGTATGGGGATATGTAGGAGCCGAAAGCAAGAGTACGACATCTGAAATCGAAAACACAATAGATGGCCCGATTTATCAGACATGGCGTGAAGGAGATTTGGAATACAGAATAGACGCACCTTGTGGCGAATACGAGGTAGAACTACTGATGGCTGATGTTACCAAGCCTGCAGTCCAACTGCCTAATCTCCTAGCCAAAAGCAATACAGAGTCTTCATCCAAAGATGTAAGATTTGATGTCAGCATCAATGACGAAAGGAAAGAATCGGATTTCACTCCTACTGATGGTCGCCATTACCGAACTGCCTTTAAGCGTAAATACATCGTTGAAAACAATCGTGGCAGCATCAACATCCAGTTGAAGTCCCTGCAAGGAAAGGCTTTCCTAAATGGCATCAAGATTAGAAAGTTGAATTGAAACCATGAGCAAATCAGTTCATCATTATGGTTATTTAAAACAGAACCAGGGAATGAATACAAAAAGTCAGTTGGTAGTACAATGTTACCAACTGGCTTTTTTGTTAAAATTGCTTTTGAAAAAAACAAGAAAATAAGTTGTGGAACAAAAAAAACATAAACTACACCATAATATATGGCAGAAAAAACAAAAATATATGGCAGAAAAAACAAAATCAAAAAATCATGTCTTAAAGTCAAATAATAAAGTTCTTGCATTCAATATAAAGCTAAATTTGCAGCAGCAATTAAGATTTTAAACCAATAAAAACAAAAACAGATGAAAACAAAACTATTAAAGAACAGCTACGTATTGCCTATGACTTTGTTTTGTTCTGCTTTGACATTTTCTCCATTGGGAGTTGCCCAGGCACATGCAACAACAAATGTTGTACAACAGGCAAAGACTGTGAAAGGTACAGTTGTAGATGAGACAGGTGAACCTGTAATTGGTGCCAGTGTCATGGTAAAAGGTACTAGTGTGGGCTGCGCCACAGATTTGGATGGTAATTTTACGCTCCTGAATGTAAAGCCAGAACAGACACTTACCATTTCGTATATTGGCTATACAGCTCAAACGATAACCATAGGTCAGAAAACAAACTTCAATGTGGTACTTAAACCAGACAACAAAGTTCTCAACGAAGTAGTTGTTGTAGGTTATGGAGCAATCACCAAACGCTCAGTGTCTACTTCCATGTCAACAGTAAAAGGCTCAAATATTGCCGAGATGCCAACATCCAACATCACCCAGAGCCTTTCTGGTTTATCCTCAGGTATTACCCTGCAGCAAACCAGTGGAGAACCGGGTGCAGCCCCTTCCATCCGCATCCGTGGTGCAGGTTCCATCAATAGTGGTAACGATCCACTTTACGTTATTGACGGTTATCCTACTACCGATTCAGAACTGTTCAACAATATCAACCCAAGTGATATTGAAGACATTCAAATTCTGAAGGATGCCGCTTCATCTGCCATCTATGGTTCAAAAGCAGGTAACGGTGTCATCATCGTAACTACCAAGAAGGGCAAGGCAGGAAAACCGACGGTAAATTTCTCAACCCAAATTGGTGTAAGTCAGGCACAGACCCGTGTAGACGTACTTGATGCTAAAGACTATCTTGACATGATTATTGAGGCACGTACCAACAACGGTACTATCAGTAAATATCCAGAACTCACAAAACTCCGTGATTCCGGCAACTATTGCAATACCGATTGGCAAGACGCTATATTCCGCAATGCTCTCAACTATCGTGCCAACGCAACTGTCACCGGCGGTACAGATATGATAGCCTACAATTTCTCTGTAAATTACCAGAATGAAGATGGTATCCTGCTCAACTCTTTCTTTAAGAAGGTGAATGTCAAGGCTGGATTTGATGCCAAGTTGAGCAAATATGTAAAGATTGGTGCCAGTTTCTCTCCAAGCTATAACAAAAAGCGCAGTCAGCAGCCAACTGGCGGTAATACTGAAGATGTGAAAGGCGTCATCGCAGACGCACTCTCCTATCCACCTATCCTCCCAGTTTACCAAGCAAATGGTGACTATACGCAAATTTCACAGCATTATTCTGGCAAGAATGGAACACCAGACTATGGCTTGAATACACAGTTGCGAAACCCGGTCTGCAACCTGTTGGAGAACAACAATGACAGTTGGTCATTAAGAACGCTGACCAATGCATACATAGAGATAACTCCTATCAAGAACCTCACAATCCGTTCTACAGTAGATTTCTCTACCAATTCCACAAAGCTTGACTATTACCAGTCAGCTTATCTGCTCGGTTCTTCATACACAGGAAACAAATCTACACCTTTTCTCAAGTCAGTAGATGCTTATCGTGCTTCAGGTTTTGGCTATAATACATATTGGTCAACTACAGCCTCTTACAATTGGGACATCACAGATAAGATGAACCTCAATGCCGTAGCAGGTTATGATTTTGAATACAATAGCGCCTTCAACGTTCGTCAGGACGACCGTACTGATGCCAACAACCCAATCGCCTATCTGGGTACAAGCATCAAGAACGTAATGGGTGCAAATCTGTGGACTGGTTCTTCAAGTAACACAAATTATGTGTTCGATGCCATGTTCACACGACTCATATTCAATTATGACAGCAAGTACGTGCTTTCTGGGTCCCTGCGTCGTGACCGTTCCAGCAAATTCGGTCCAGACAACCGTGCCGGACTCTTTTACTCAGCATCAGGAGCCTGGAACATCACTGAGGAATCATGGATGAAACCAATAACCTGGCTCAGCCTGGCTAAGGTGCGCGCAAGCTATGGTGTAACAGGAAATGACCAGATAGGAAGCAACTACGCATGGATTTCTACTATCAAGACCGACCACAACGTAGTATTCGGAACAAGTTCCATTCCTTCATATTATCCTGGAGGATATTCAAACCGTGAACTTGGATGGGAAAAGAACAAGCAGTACGACCTCGGTATCGACCTGGCGTTCTTCAACCGCATCAATCTGAATGTAGACCTCTATAAACGTACGAGTGACATTGTAATGCCTGCCAATATTCCAAACTTCAATGGTATAGCAAGTTCTGTTTATATGAACTCCGGTCAGGTAGAGAACAAGGGTATTGAACTTTCTCTTAACGCAAAAGTATTACAAGGCGCATTCAACTGGGAAACTACCCTCAACTGGTCAATGAACAAGAACAAGATCCTTTCACTTGCCAATAACCAGACACAATTGGCAAACGGAAAGGCTGGTACAAAATGGGGCAATGTCATCAGAAACATCGTTGGTCGTCCTATGGGCGATATGTATATGCTCAAAGTGATTGGCACATACAACACAGAAGAAGATTTGCAGAAATATCCTAAGTTTGGAACAGAAGGTATCGGTGATCTCATCTTCGAAGATACCAATGGTGACAAGGTTGTCAATGCCAATGATTATCAGCATGTAGGTAATTATCAGCCTGATTTCACATATGGTTGGAACAATAAGTTCAGTTATAAGAACTTCGACTTGGCTGTAACAATCGATGGTCAGGTAGGTGGTAAGGTTATCTATGCCGCAGCACGTGCTTTCTCTCTTAACCGTTGGGACGATAACGTGCTCAAGGAATCGGGTCTCGGCCGTTGGCAAAGTCCTGAAAATCCTGGTAATGGCAAATCACACAAGGCAGGTACTAACAACCTTGGTTCAAACATCCAGCCTTCAACCCGCTATCTTTATGATGCCGATTTCCTGCGCATCCGCAATGTGGCTCTGGGTTATACTCTGCCAACACAAATCTGCCGCTACATCGGTTTGCAGCGAGTTCGCTTCAGTGCAAACGTTCAGAACCTCGTTACATTCGACAAGTACCCAGGCTATTCTGTTGAGGCAAACTACAATGGTAATTCTGCTACCAACAATGGTGTAGACTTTGGTGGTTATCCTATCGCACGAGTAATGACATTTGGTATTAATGCAACATTCTAATAAGGAAATAAAATTATGAAAACAAAATATATAAATAACGTAATTCTCTCAGCATTGCTGGGAGGTTCGGCTATGGGATTCTCTGCTTGTAGCGATAGTTTCTTCGATCGCTATAATTCTGATGCCATGCAGATGGAGACCTATCTTACCAATGACAGCGAAATAGAAAACATCCTCTTGGATGCTTACTATTATCTGCGTACAGTACAGGAAGATGTGATCATGGTCAACGGACTTTGTACAGACGAAGCCTATGACTACAAGAAGAACAACCAGTCTGACTATATCAGCCTGAACGAGGGAACATGGGATGCTACCTCTGCCACCATCAATGATATCTGGAGTAACTGTTACAGCATGATTAACAGATGCAATAATGCTTTAGACAAGATTGATAAAGTCAGCGAAAGCAATCGCAAACAGTTTGAGGGTGAAGCATGCTTTTTCAGAGCATACGCTTACTTTACACTTGTAAGACTCTACGGTCCTGTACCATTGACACAGCATGTCATCTCCAACTATAATGAATTGTACAGCTACAATCGCAGTCCGAAGGAAGATATTTATGCCCTCATCAAAGAGGATCTTGCCAAAGCTACAGCCAATTTGCCACAGAGCTACAAAGAGGCCAGCAAGGCAGGTCGCGCTACCAGCATTGCAGCCAAGGTGATGCTCGCTGATGTATATATGACATTGAAAGACTTCAACAGTGCAAAGACACAACTCAAGGAAGTCATTGACTATGCCAATCAGAATCCAGACAACCTTGGATTGCTTGATGACTATGCCAGCATATATGACTCAGAAAATCCAGTAAACAAGGAAATTATTCTGGCAGCACAGTTCAACAACGGTTCCACCCAGATTACCAACTATCTGATGCGCCGCTGCATCCCTGCTGTCACACCAAACAATCAACCTGCCTACGTTTACCCTGACGGAACAAAATCTACAATTCTTTGTTCTCAGGGAGTAAGTTGTCTGTTGATGACATGGGAGTTATATAATGCCTTGAGAAAGAATCCACAGGATAAGCGCTACACCCAGATGGTTTACGACAAGCTTTACGACACATCACAGACTAAGTCTAAACAATCCGACGAAGTGAATGTGACAGAAAATGGAGAGGCTTATACTCCAGCTACTCTCAAATACTTCGACACTCACAATCAGGGCTTGAAAGCTTGTACCAGTGGCTGTGACGATATCATCTACCGTTATGCCGATGTATTACTCATGTATGCAGAGTGTCTGAACGAAACATCTTCTACCGATGAAGCTAAGACCTACCTCAATCAGGTTCGTAACCGAGCAGGAATCGATGGCACAACCGCAACAACTCAAGAAGAAATGCGACTCGCCATTGAAAACGAACGATATGTGGAGCTCTGCTTTGAAGGTCATCGCTGGTTCGACCTGGTTCGCACAGGACGTATAAATAAGGTTATGGAAGCTCATTTCAATCATCGTACACAAGGATTGTCTGCCACACAACAAGCCAATAACAACGGTATGGCTGTGAAAGATTGCGATGCAACAACAGGTACACCACTGGAGTGGCGCTGGAGTAAAATTACAGACGATATTCTCTTCCCGATTCCTTTTGATCAGCATCAGCTGACACAGAATTGGGAACAGAACAAAGGCTATTAATATCAAACCATTATGAAGAATAAAGCATTTATCGGAGTCATTGCTGCCTCGCTCGTGCCTGGGCAGGCAGCAATGGCACAAAACAAGGCTGTAAAGGCTACGGCCGACAGACCCAACATCATCTTCATCCTTGCCGATGATCTTGGATATGGTGACCTTTCCTGCTACGGCAGCAAGACCATCAAGACTCCAAACATTGATAAACTGGCTGCTACGGGTACTCGATTCAACCAGAGCTATGCCGGGTCAGGAATCAGTTCACCATCACGTTGTGCACTGATGACGGGTAAGAATACCGGCAATAGCCGTATCCGTGATAATATGTGCACAGCTGGAGGCATGACAGGTCTGAAAATAACCCCTGAAGGAGACACGACCATCGTTCGCAGAACAAGTCTGCAGCCGCAGGATACGACCATCGCTACGGTATTGCACGCTGCCGGCTACAAAACCTGTCTTGTCAACAAATGGCATCTGGATGGCTATGATCCAAAATCATCACCAATCTATCGTGGTTTTGACGAGTTCCATGGCTGGCTGATCAGTACGGTTGAATCCAATTCACCTTACTATTATCCATACAACCGTTTCGACAATGACAAGCTCATCCACATCAAGGCAAATGAGCACGATAAGCACATCAAACACAATACGGATATTTCGACCGATGATGCCATCAATTTCATCAAGCGAAACAAGAAGAATCCTTTCTTCCTCTATCTGGCTTTTGATGCGCCTCATGAACCCTATATCATCGACAACACCACATGGTATGATGATGAATCGTGGAGCATGAACGACAAGCGCTACGCTTCGCTCGTAACCCACATGGATGCAGCAATAGGCAGACTGCTCACCTATCTGGAAAAGAACAACTTGCGCGAGAATACGCTTGTGATCTTTGCCTCAGATAACGGTGCAGCTGTTCAGGCTCCATTGAAGCTGTTCAACTGCAACGCAGGATTCCGTGGCCGCAAGGCGCAGCTTTACGAAGGAGGCATCCGAGTACCGTTCATCGTGAACCAGCCAGGAAAAGTACCGGTACAGTCGCTGAACAACATCATCTATTTCCCAGATGTAATGCCTACGCTGGCAGCTCTTACTGGAGGCACCCCATATCTGCCTCAGAACATCAACGGCATGAATATTCTGCCTTTATTCTATGGTAAGCAGATTGATACAGACGACCGAGTTCTCTATTGGGAATTCCCAGGCAAGCAGCGTGCTGCCCGCCACGGTGACTGGAAGGCTGTTACCATCAAGCCTAACAAGCCTCTGGAACTCTACAATCTGCGTGAAGACCCAGAAGAGAAGCATGATCTCGCCAAGAAATATCCGGAAATGGTAATCGGCTTTGACAAGGTGATGAAGGAAATGCGAACTCCATCAGAAAACTGGCCAATACCGGAAGATGCAGAAAGCGGGAAAAAGTAATTGGCTTTGTAAAACTGAGGGTATGTCATGGATTTATGACACACCCTCGGTTTCTTTTTCGACAAGCAATATTTAAATCCGAGTTTCTATCTTGCTCATTAGACCAATCAGCTAAATATCTGTCTATCTTACGTTTAAGCATATCTAAGTCCTCTTTTCTAATATAAAACGGAGTCATTTTGCCAGTTCTTCCAAAGAATTTTCAGTATTTTTGTCCGTTTTTCCGCGATTTGCATTAACTTTGCAGACATGAAGGATTTTGTAGCGATAGATTTTGAGACTGCCAACCAGCAACGCACAAGCGTTTGCTCCGTAGGCATTGTGATAGTAAGGGATGGTGAGATTGTGGATAGCTACTACAGTCTCATCAAGCCAGAGCCTGAGTATTATTCCTATTGGAATACAAGGGTACATGGACTAACCATGGAGGATACCATGAACGCCAGGGTATTTCCAGAGGTATGGGCTGAGATTCAGCCAAAGATTGAGGGATTGCCATTGGTGGCTCACAACTCTCCCTTTGACGAGGGATGCCTGAAGTCTGTGTTCCAAATGTATCAGATGGACTATCCCGATTATGAGTTCCATTGCACATGCCGAGCCTCCAGAAGAAAGTTGGGATCTCTCCTACCCAACCACCAACTACAAACTGTAGCTGCTTATTGCGGGTACGACCTAACCCAACACCATAATGCCCTAGCTGACGCAGAGGCTTGTGCTTGGATTGCCAGGGAACTACTATAACTCTTACAACTCATTTTAATGTTTTTTGTCACAAAAATGACAATAGCACTACAAGTGAGTTGCTTTCACGGGTTCATACCGTGTGGCTGAACTAAAGAGGTCGGTATGTTATTATCGATGATGAATACGTGATACAGGATTCGCAACTGCCACACTTCATCCTGACCAATCCGTATGATGGCATTACTGCGGATCTGGCCAATACCGGAAGATGCGGAAAGTGGCAGAAAATAAAATACAACTGAAATATGATTTTATCTTAGTAAGATAAAAACGCGCAATACGATGTAACCGTTCGTGCCTTGGAATGGCAAAAAATTGCCCTTACTGGAGCAATATTTTGCCATCCCTAGGCACGTTTCGTTACGTCGGGATGCATTTGATTAAATGACCGGCAGAACAAGTGGTTTGACCGCCAAATTGCCTTTTACTCTTCACTCTTCACAAAAGTACGTTATTAATCTGAATATTAGCACGTTAAGCGTGTGAAGAGTTGGCTGCACTCTTCACCACTCTTCACCCACTCTTCACATTTGGCTGGAAACGGACTCCTTTTTATATTTAGCTTCGGCTTCCTTGAAGGCTTGTCTTTAGCATCTATTATGGCTAGTCCTTGCCTTCTATTAAGACAAGAACTAGGCTTCTATTAAGCTTGGTTTAAGCCTCAATTGTCTTTGGAATAAGTTTTACTTGAACATGATTTTAGCCTTAGATAAAGTTTACGTGAGGCTTAGATAAAGTTTACTTAAGCCTTTGTTAAAGGTTACGTGAGCCTTATTCCGATTCCAATATTTATGAAAGCCTCCTTCCAAGCAGCCGAAATTCTGTTTGGGTGAAGAGTGGTGAAGAGTGGTGAAGAGTACTGCTAACTTTTCACACGCTTAACTCACTAGTATTCACGGAAATACATCACTTTTGTGAAGAGTGAAGAGTAAAACGTAATTTACGTTTGAACAAACGATAAGAAGTTCTGTGAAATATAAAAGGAAAAGAAATGCATAAAGATAAATGCAACTGAAAACAAGAGGGTGTGTCAAGGACTTTGACACACTCTCCTTTTAATTTATATCAAAATTATTAAACTACATTATTTGATCATAACCTTCTTGGTCTTACCATCGCTTGTTTTCACGATGTTCAAGCCCTTCTGCAACTTTTCTATCTTTCGACCACTTGCGTCGAAGTACTGTACTTTATTGTCTGCATCAACTGTCACATCCTTGATGCCTGTTGTAGAAGTGATGATGATGCCACCACGACTAGCATCATATCGCCAAGTATAGCCATCAGGCAAGATAATCTGAATCTTCTTGATGTCCTCGGCTGTCAAAACATAATCACTTCCACCCAAGATAATTGGAGTATCAAGAACGATGTCCGTAATATTGATATGAATGCGAATGATGATATTCAACTTGCCAATGATATAGATTCTACCGCTTGCACCATTGTAGATATAATCGTAGGTGTAGCCATTGCCACCAAGATAGAGGTTACCACCATTATAGATGGTTCCATTGCCACTTGTGCCAAATGTACCGCCAGTAATAGTTGTCGTACCACCCTTGCCATTCCAATAGACATAATCACCGATACCAGAGCCGCCTCCGATGAATGTACCACCAGAGATAATGGTCTTACCACCATTGTAATAACCACCAGAGATTGTACCGCCGCTAATAGTTGTGGTACCAAAAGAGTAAGTATAACCACCATAATTGGTACCACTGATGTTTCCACCATAGATATACAATATTCCATCATTATGGAAACCATATTCTCCACCACTAATTGTACCTCCACTATATTCAAAGACACCACCATCTTCAATATAGAAAAACTCCTTTGTGATGTCTGATCCTGAACCGTTAGCACCCTTCCAGATGACACGACCACCAGGAAGAACACGGACAAGGCGAATGAGGCGAACAATGTTTATATTGACATCAATGACGAGAGTACCCTCAACATAAATATAACCAGACCCAGTATTTGACAAATTGAGATTTGTCAAAGTCAAGGTTGTATATTTCTTAATGGTAAAACTACCTGAACCTTTGAGAACAAAGTCTTTATTGGTTCCATCACCTTTGGCACCATTAATAAACCATTGCAAATCATCGTCTGGGCTTCCACTTCCCATACTTACAGGGTCATTAATCACACATCCACCAGAAGGTAAATCTATGTTTTTAGGGTCTTCTTCTGTTCCTTTTTCATTGTCATTTCCACCACCATTAATCCAGTTTTGCAAATCATCTTCATCATATACTTTCTTACGAATAGAGACTGTCTTTGCCTTTTCGTTATAGTAAATCTCACGGTCATCTGGGATATTAATGAACTGGTAGTACTTATATTCAGATGGATCTACATTTGACATAAAAGCTTTTTCAAGAGTAAAGTTACTCCAATCGCCATCAATAGTCAGTATATTGGTTGTTGCAGTTGAGTTCACATAAGTTCTTAAATTTGCATCCGCACACAAATATACCGTCAATGGCATATACCTAGATATTACTAGTAATTTGCGAACTTCTATTTTGCATTCATCACCAACAAAAATTCCTCTATCAAAAGCATCAGAAGTATCCAAAGATACAAATTTTCCTCCCTTTGACAAACAGGTTATTTTTGAATCGTTTGATTGCATTCGCAAACTATTGCATTGTATAACTGTTCCTGAGCCTATGACTTCTGCCTTACCAATAGAAACATAATTTCCCTCAATTGCAGTAACAGAACTTTCAATTCGCCCATAATCAACATATACATTTCCTGCTCCTGTAACAATAGTTCCTACAGAAACATAATGTCCAGAATTCCAATCTACATACGAACCTTTTCCACTTAAATAAGCAACTTGAATTTTATTCTTATTATTTACATTTATAAATTCAAATCCTTCTCCAAATGTTAAGCTGCTACTATTAGTATAGCTATCACTTCCTAACAAGAAATATCCACTATAATATGTAGTACTAACATCCGTAACATTGTTGCAATCAAATTTTATGTTCTTAAACTCCAAACTCGTGTTACCCTTATAGAGATTAAATACATAATGGTTGGAAACATTCTTGGCTATCGTTATTGTACCACCTGTTAAAAGGGCATGACACTTTTCTGGAACAGTAATGTATTTATCAATAGTGATTCCACTTGCAGGAATCTCTATAGTTTCAGGTTTAGAAGAAGTCGCTGTCCCCTTAGCTGCGATTTCATTGAGCCTTGTCTGCAAATCATCAGCAGTTTTTATTATACCTTCTCCTTTTTTGCGAAATTTTGCTTGGTTATTTTCAAGATAAATTTCATAACTTTCATCATCATCCTTATTAGACGAATTTATACGATATCTCATTAACTTTATGTCTGTTTGCCCAAGTTGAAACTTAGCAGTTCCTTGCGCCAAAACATTATCCTCTTCATCAGTTACTAAGTCTTGAAAAATTATTTTGTTTACAAGTGTTGATGTCAATATTAACGAAATTCTTTTACCAAAACCTATATTATAAAAATAATCTAATTTTGCATTAGCTCCATCAAGAAAAACATCAGCACCCAAAGCCTCACATTGTACTTTAAAAGTATATCCACCTGTTAAATGTATATCATCTGTTGAAACCTTACTATATATGAAGCCATCGACACTCCCCGAATTAACATAAATAACATTTTTAGCAGAAGCTTTGCTAGTTGAAATCAATGTTGTACGCAAACTTCCAGTAGTAGTTGAAGAACTACTACTTTTATAAGGATAATTATTAATTTTACCACCATCAACATACAACCACCCACCAGTAATTCTTATAACACCATAATTAGAAAAAGTAGTATAATCATCAGCCACCACTAAACGAGGTTGCATTATAGCATTTGTTGCCCAATAAACCGTCGATTGATTAGATATAGATAAAATGCTCCCAGAATAAGAGTCATCGGCTTTCAATGTTCCATTGATAAAACGATAAGCCTTACCTGTACTAATCTCCAAAGTCTTGGTACGTGTAGTTGCTGTAAACTGTGAGAGGTCAACCTCAATCACATCACTTGCACGTGTCAAAGTAGAGGCAGACTTGGTGATAAACTCCTGTAAGTCATCACTTTTTTCTGCTGCCATCACGACATTAGGAAGCCACACTATTAACAATGCCAATAGCATACTTCGCCATAAATTAGTAAAACTATTCATAAAATAAAGTCAATAAAAAAGGCGGAACCGTTCGTGGCTTGTCTCAACACGGCTACCGCCAAGTGGCCTTACACAACACAAGCACAGAACGGCTCACGCCTAAAGAGGCATGAACCTTACCCTGCTGCTTGTCCTCGTTGTGTGAATATTGGCGGTATTCTGTTGAGGAGAACAAGAGCTAAAAGCTCAATATTTTAAATATCTTATTTCAAGTCAAAAACGAAACACCTTTTGGGTTAATAATTAAATTATTTAAGGCTAGGCTCTGAGAACCGAAACCCAATTCTTACTAAGTATTCCGTCACCATTTCTATCTGTTTCTTAAATCTATAATTTTATTGTTAAACATCAAATTGACTAACACTATCGGCAAAGATAATCAAAATCCTAGACAACACCAAATTTTCACTCAAAAAATTAGCACAAATAATAGTAGCTAGTTACTTTAACTTCACCTTATACATATCGTATAAACACATCAACTTACCTGTCAAACAAGCTTACTACCACATAAGCGCAAATCTATACAATTTCGTCAAACTATTTTCATCCATCAAGAAATCTAGTAAACCTATGGTTAGAATTCCATTCTCATCTTTCCATGGTTTGATGTCAGCTTTCACCACAATAATCTTCAAGAATGAATCCAAAGTCAACCTCTAGTTATTTGCGCTACTATTTACCATCTTTATCTACAAAACGCTGTTACATAGACATCTGCATTATAAATTCTCAACATCAGTATCTCTTCATAACGAGGAACGAACTCCGCCTCGTCCAAAAGAATATAATACAAATCGCTATCCATCATCCTAACCTTAATGTTCTTGTAAAGCGCAAGAGGAGCACGCAATTCTACATTTTCAATATCATCCAGTGCTATCCGAATAATATGATCATCCTCAACACCTGTCGCTATCAAGTACTGCCGAAAGATGGTAAAAAAGCAAATACGATTTGCCAATACGCCTAATACCTGTTATTATTATTAACAACCCATTTTATTTTCCATCTATGAGTTGCTATAAATAGAAGTTTCTTTTTATCAGCATTTTCTATCTTTACAAAGATTTTTGGTAATATTGCCACTTTTTCTTCACAAAACGTTAGTCTTATTTATTCAAGTTTCGCATGTAAGTTCCACACGCCCTGAAAGATAGGGTGTGCTGCTTCTGGAGCTTTTGGACCTTCAGCCCTTTCTTGAACTTGAAACGGTAAGAAGTTCTGTGAAATATAAAAGGAAAAGAAAAGTATAAAGATAAATGCATCTGACAAAAAATCCTGAGCAACTATCTGCTGCCCAGGATTTAAACATTTATTTATACCTATCATTTCTTAGCCTTGATAACAAAACTGAAGCTTCTGTCTTGATAGTGCATGCGATACTTCTTCATTGGCTTTGCACCCCAGCTATCGATACAGCCTAAACCGTACTGACGCTGCTGAATATGCAACTGCACCAGACCTTTTTCTATCAGGTCACCACTGTGCTGCCCCCAGGCATGATTTTTCTCGATGCCTGCATCCAGATCCTCTACCAGGTAAGGGATGGCGCTGCACTCCATAGGAGCATAGCCCTCGAAGGTGATTCCCTTTCCGGTTGTAGGATTGAAGATTGAGAAGTAACGGATGTCGGTATGGTTGCCGCTCTCCTGTGGACGAATGTATGGATAATACTCATCCTTTACGTCAGCCTCGTACTTTCCGATGAATGATGAAGAATGACGGTCGATGTAGTTCTCCTCAGGACCTCTACCGTAGTACTCCAACTTAGAGAAGGCTGCTGGCATCTGCAACTGCATACCGTAACGGAACAAGTCGGCTACCTTAGCTTCCTTATCTGTTGTCATCTTCTCGGTAACAGCTACTTCACCCTCAGAATTGATGCGGTAACGGAGTTCCAGTTGTGCCTTAACCTCAGGCATATCGAAGATTGCAGTAAGAACCACGCTATCCTGACTCTCACTCTTATCGAATGACTTCAGAGTCATCTGAGGGTTCTTCCATACTCTCATCTCCTTCTGCAAGGATGCACCATAGTCGTTGTCGGTAGGAGCACGCCAGAACTCTGGTGTCATGCTCTCACGGAACTTCAACATAGGTTCGCCATCTACATCGAGATAATCAATCATACCGGTCAGTTTACCTACAGTAACCGACATGCGCTTGGCTGTAACCTTTACATAGGAATTGGTCTCTTCTACCTCCAGGTTGCTGGCGGTCTGAACCTTAGCCTTACCCTTCTTGGCAGGAGCTGCTTCAGCGATAGGTGTATCAACATTGTCAAACTCATAACCGTTGATGACAAACTGCTGACGAGCCATCACCTGTCCCTTGTCAACCAAAGGCTCTGAGCCATCGCTTGCAAAGGCGAAGTTAACGGTAATCTCCTCCTTGGCATGTTCTGCTTCTGCCTTGGCAATAGCCTCCTTCAAAGCATCACTCTTCACCAGCTTGGTGGTCTGAGGAGCGATTCCCTTGGTTTCTGGAATCTCTACCGTAGACTGGAGAATGCCGTTGGCATAGACAGCTGCAATAAGCTTCAGGTCGTCAATGTTCTTGAAGAAATGCTCATTGTAGACATTGAAAGCACCATTGGCTGCATCCAGATCCTTGATCCATACATTCTGGAGATAGTACTGAACCTCATAAGCATGAGGATTCAAGCGACGGTCTGGAGAAATGATACCGTTACAGTTGAAGTTGTAGTCGCTGGCAGGATAACGTCCATAGTCACCACCATAGGTAAAGATTTCCTTGCCGGTGATAGGGCTCTTGTCGCGAACACCCTGGTCTACGAAGTCCCAGATATAACCACCCTGATACTTAGGATACTTGCGGATCAGATCCCAGTACTCCTTGAATCCACCCATAGAGTTACCCATTGCGTGAGCGTACTCACACTGGATGTATGGCTTGACGCCATTGCTCTTGCAGTAGCTTTCGCTCTCCTCGTATCCGATGTACATAGGACAGTGGATATCAGTCTTGCTGTCATATCCGCCACGCTCATACTGCACAGGGCGGGTCTTGTCGTAAGCCTTGACCCAATCGTAAGCCTTTTCGAAGTTGACGCCATAACCACACTCATTACCCAAGCTCCATACGATGATGGAAGGATGATTGATGAGCGGTTTGACATTACCCTCGTTGCGCTCGATATGAGGCACGATGTACTCAGGGAACTTAGCGAGAGACTTCTCATCATATCCCATACCATGAGATTCCAGGTTTGCCTCGGCAGTGATATACAATCCGTATTCATCGCAGAGGTCGTACCAGCGAGGATCATCAGGATAATGACATGTACGGACAGCGTTGATGTTGAGCTGCTTCATAATCTTGATGTCCTGAATCATGCGCTCTACGCTCACTACATATCCACCATCAGGATCAATCTCATGACGGTCGGCACCCTTGACCAATATAGGCTGGCCATTCACCAGGAGCTGGGCATTCCTGATTTCCACATTGCGGAAACCTACCTTCTGAGGAATGACCTCAGATACGCCCTGCTTATTCTTCAAGGTGATGAATACCTTATACAAATTAGGAGTCTCTGCAGTCCAAGGCTTTACATTCGGCACCTTGATAGTACCCTTAGCACCTGTTGCCTGAGCTATCTGCTTGCCATCCTTATCACACAAGGTGATGGAAACATCGCTCTTGCCTCCCTGAAGAGAAATCTGATAATCCAGGACACCATCCTTGAAGTTATTCTCCAGGCCGGCATTCAGGCGGACATCAGCTGCATGAAGCTTAGGACGTGCATAGAGATACACCTCACGGGCAATACCCGTGAAGCGCCAATAGTCCTGGTCTTCAAAATAAGAACCATCGCACCAGCGCATCACCTGCATGGCAATGAGGTTCTTACCAGGCTTGAGATACTTGGAGATATTAAACTCGGCAGCCACCTTGCTGTCCTCGCTATATCCCACGTATTTGCCGTTCACCCAGAGAGTCAGGTTACTGGTGGCTGAACCTACATGGAAATAAACATCCTTGCCCTTCCAGTCTGCTGGAAGTTCGAAGGTGCGGCGATAAGAGCCGGTGTAGTTGTTGAGTTCGCTGATGTAAGGAGGATTTGGATCAAACTGGGTAGCCCATGCATAACCGATGTTCTTATAGGTACGGTCGCCATAGCCATTGAATTCGAACAATCCCGGTACAGGGAAGTCCTTCCACTGCGAATCATCATACTTGACAGCAAAGAAGTTGGCAGGACGCTTGTTATGGTCCTTCACGAAGTTGAACTTCCACATACCTTCCATGGAAAGGTAGTTGGCCGACTTCTTCTTGTCAAAGTTCTGTGCCTTATCAAGGTTCTCGTAAGCAAAGAAAGAAGCACGACGAGGCTCCCTGTTTTGCTGATTGATATTCACGTTCTGCCAGCGCGACTCGCTCTGAGCCGCTACGCCGCTGCTCATGGAAAGCATGGCAAGGCAAAGTGATACATTTGCGATGGTTCTGATTTTCATGATTTAATATCCGATATTAATGGAAATACTGAGTTCCAGCTACGCCGGTAAACTTCTTCTGGTTGTCCTTGCGCATTTCGAGAGTAAGGTTGCTCCACCATGATGGCCAACCACCTACGATATTGCACAGATAAACGAACTTGACAGGATGCAAGCCCTTAGCCAATGCTACAGAGTTGTCTGAGTTGGTACCAGCCTTCACAGCACCCTCGTTGTTGATGACGAGCTTGTTGTCAATCCAAACCTGCTCCATGCGGGAAGAGAGATAGTAAACTCCATCCTCAGGAATATTGATGTAACCCTCTGCAATGGCTGCATAATTATTGGCACCACGCAAAGTAGCAGCATCATCAGGCTGACTTACCTTCATCTTGTTCAGATTCTCTACAGTACCGCAGTCCTGCCACTCAGCATCAGCCAATTCCAGCTGATTAACCTTCAGATAGTTACCCTTCATACGGCGCAACTGCAAACCAGCCTTTGCATCGTTGAGTTTCACTGCTGGAGCATAGGTCTGCTTTTCTACATCGATGGTTCTAACCTTGCTCATCTTGCCAGAAGGCAGAACTGTAGCAATCTTGATAGTAGTATTGCCGCTCACCTTGATAGGCTCTGTATAGACTGCAGAAGATGGAGTTGGAATAGAACCGTCCAAGGTATAAACCATCTTCATAGGACGTGATGTCTGGAATGTAACTACAGTATCCTTGGTAATCACAACCTTGTCACAAGAACCGTATGGCTGCTCTGGCAATGGGATGTGATAACGTACATGACGCTCATCCAGGCGGACACTGTTGGCATCTACACGACGTGCGAAGTCTGTGAAGTTCTTCTTCTTGGCTGGAGACCATGCAATCTCAGCAAGAGCCAGAGAACGAGGATACATCTGATACTCCATCTTGGCATTGGTGTACATATACTCAGACCAGTTGTTGCACTGAACACCGAGAATATGCTTCTCCAAGCCCAATGACTTGATGGTATCTGGCACAGGCTCATAATTATAGGTTCTTGAAAGATAAGCCGGAGCACTAGGAATAGTAACTGGCTCTATCTTATAATCACCCTGATAATGGTCGAGGTACAAACCGCCGCTACCTGGAGTCATGATGACATCATGCTTCTGGAGAGCTGCAGAAATACCACCTGATGTTCCGCGCCAAGACATGACTGTAGCATCAGGGCTCAAGCCACCTTCCAGGATTTCATCCCATCCGATGATCTTTCTGTCGTACTTAGCCAACATTTTCTCCATGCGCTTGATGACATAGCTCTGCAATCTTTCCTCTGCCGAGTGCTTACCGTCAGCCTGCAAGCCTTCAGCCTGAATGCGTTTCTGGCAGGTAGGGCAATTCTTCCAGCTGGTCTTTGGACACTCGTCACCACCAATGTGGAAATACTTGCCAGGGAACAAAGGTACCACTTCGCGAACAATATCCTCCAGGAAGTTGAACATATCTTCCTTGCCAGGACACATTACGATATCCTCAACACCCCATACCATTCTAGGAGTCCACTGCTCGCCCTTGCAAGAGAGATAAGGATAAGCAGCAATGGCTGCCATCATGTGGCCAGGAAGGTCGATTTCAGGAATCACGGTGATGTAACGCTTAGCGGCATAAGCTACGATGTCCTTGATTTCATCCTGTGTATAGAAACCGCCATAGGTAGAGCCGTCACCCTGAAGGCGATAACCACCGATAGAGGTCAACTTAGGATATTTCTTGATTTCGATACGCCAGCCCTGATCCTCGGTCAGGTGAAAGTGCATGGTGTTCACCTTGAACATAGACATCAGGTCGAGCTGCTTCTTTACGTTCTCTACAGTGATGAAGTGACGGCATGGATCAAGATGGAATCCACGATAACCGAAACGTGGAGCATCCTGGATGTCACAGCACTGAGCCACCCACTTGACACCATTCACCTTGGTTGCACTCTCTACCTGCGCAGGCAACAGCTGCATGAAACTCTGCATACCATAGAAAGCACCCTTGCCTGTCTTAGCCTTGATGACTACACCCTTGGAAGTAACAGTGAGACGGTAGCCCTCTTCTGCCATCTTGAGGGATGGAGAAATCTGAATAGAGATATTGCCCTTCTTGCCACCAACGGTTACATCGTAGCCGGTAGAAGCCTTCAGCTTGTCTGCCATGTACTGAGCGATATTCTTACCGTCTGCGGTCTGGTAAGAAATCACCACCTTCTGTGGCAAAACAAACTCACCCTTCTGGATCTGGGTCTTGACAGGAATAGGAATAATGTTAATATCAGCTGCTGCTGACGATGTTGGGAAAGCTCCCAACATCGCAGCGCAAGCCATCAAAGAACCTAAAAGTTGATTGATTTTTTTCATTTATATTAAATAATATTATTAGATGTAGAAATTAGAGAGGCTTATACTCTACGAATGCCTCCATAGCCTCGTAGCAAGCCAAGCCCAACTGGTCGTAGAGGCAAGCTGTACCGCGGTTGCGGTCTTCAGCTCTCTGCCAGAACAGACGCTCGTCATTACCCAAGAATGGAGCACTCTCCATCTGAGACTGATGCTTGAGGATAGAGTTACGCTTAGCTCTCAACTCTTCTGGGCTCAAAGGAACACACATTTCGATGTTCTCAATCTCCCACTCTGCCCATGCACCACGGTACATCCAGATGCGGCAGTCCTTCAACCACTCTGCACCTGCCTTCTTCTCCTCGTCAATAGCGGCAAGAACGGCATCAGTACACTTCTTGTGAGTTCCGTGAGGGTCAGCAAGGTCACCTGCTACGTAAATCTGATGAGGTTTAACCTCCTGCAACAAAGCTCTAACTATCTCAACGTCCTTCTCTGTCATAGGCAACTTCTCAATCTTTCCACTCTCATAGAACGGCAAATCAAGGAAGTGAACGTGATCGAGAGGAATCTCATTATAGGTACAAGCTGTACGAGCCTCACCACGGCGAATCAAGCCCTTGATGGTCAGGATGTCTCTTGTATCGAAGTCGCTCTCCTTCTTCTTGGCGAAGAATGTCTTGATCTCCTTATACTTGTCAGAGATTACGCTGTCCTTGGAATCAGCGAAAATCTGGTTGAAACCGTTGATGAAGTGCATGAATCTTGTTACTTCCTCATCACCTACTGCGATATTACCAGATGTCTCGTAAGCTACATGTACATCATGCTTCTGCTGAACCAGACGACGGATAGTACCGCCCATAGAGATTACGTCATCATCTGGGTGAGGTGAGAATACAATGACACGCTTTGGATATGGCTTAGAACGCTCAGGACGATAGGTATCGTCTGCGTTTGGCTTACCACCTGGCCAGCCTGTGATAGTATGCTGCAAATCATTGAAAATCTTGATGTTTGCATTATAAGCAGAACCATAGAGAGCGAGGAGTTCGCTCAAACCGTTCTCGTTATAATCCTTATTGGTCAACTTCAGGATAGGCTTACCAATCTTCTGGCAGAGCCATACCAATGCAGAGCGAACCAACTTATCTGTCCACTGGCAAGAAGTTACGAGCCAAGGATGCTCGATACGAGTAAGGTGAGCTGCTGCGCTCAGGTCGAGAACTACATGAGCATCAGGATGTGTCTGAAGGAACGATGCAGGCAATGTATCAGTAATAGAGTTCTCTACTACCTTCTGCATGATTTCTGCCTTTTCCTCGCCCCAAGCTGTAAGATAAACCGTCTTGGCAGAAAGAAGGGTGGCAATACCCATGGTAAGTGAACATGGAGGAATGGTTTCCTTGGTCTGCTCGCTAGCTTCCATCTCCTCACGTGATGTGTTGCCAATCAAGATAAGGCGGGTAACTGACTGGATACCAGAACCTGGCTCATTGGCAGCGATGTTACCAGAACGGCCGATACCGATAAGAGCTACGTCGAGACCTCCGAAGGTCTTGATGCGCTGCTCATAAAGACGGCAGCAATCCTGTACTGCATCCTGAGCCACGAAACCATCAAGAGAGAAAATGTTCTGCTCCTGAACGTCTACGTGACTGAGGAAACGCTCCTTCAACTGGTTGATGGTACGGAGAGAACTCTCCTGCTGGAGAGGATAATACTCATAAGCATTGAATACCACAACATTGCGGAAACTCAATGTCTTCTCTTCATAGCGGCGGATGAGTTCTTCATAAACTGCATTGAGTGAAGAACCGGTACCGAGTGCCATTACATAGAACTTGCCATCGTGCTGAGCAGCCTTGATACCTGCTGCAATACCATCAGCTACATGGCTGGCACCTTCTGCCATAGAAGCAAAGATGTCTGTACGAATCTTCTCCATTCTAGAGATTTCTGAGTATTCTACTGTCGTCTTAGGCTTGTAGAATTCAACTGGTACTTTGTTGAGTACAATTTGTGAACTAAGATTAAGTCTCATAACATTATATGTTTTATGTTTATGTATATTTTAGATTATTTTCTGAAAAAGACAGGATTACAAATCCCAAGCCAAAGCTGATGAACCTAAGATGGCAGCCTTGGCACCATCCAAACCACTCATCAGGAACTTAGCCTTACCTTTATATAATGAAAGAACATGCTCATTATAAGCTTCTTCTATAGGACGGAAAAGGATTTCGCCTGCCTGGGCCAAACCACCGAAGAAGATGAATGCTTCTGGACTCAGGAAGGTTGAGATATTGGCACATGCTATACCGATTCTTCTACCTGTCTGGCGGAATACTTCCTGGGCCATCGCATCACCTGCCATTGCTGCCTTATATACATCATAAGAGGTAATCTCGGCGGTTGGAATCTCGCGGAGAGATGTTGGCTCTGCTGATTCTTCCAACATTGCTACGGTAGTACGTACAACACCAGTAGCCGAGCAATAGGTCTCCAAACAACCCTTTCTGCCACAACCACATGGTCTGCCATCTGGCTCTACTACCATGTGACCCAACTCGCCGGCAAAACCATCGCAACCATAAATCAACTGACCGTTGGCAACAATACCAGAACCAACACCAGTTCCCAGGGTTAACTCAACAAAGTTGTCCATACCTACTGCAACGCCATATTTCATTTCGCCCATAGCTGCTGCGTTGGCATCGTTAGTAATAGCTACAGGTATTCCAAGTTTCTCGGCAAACATATCTGCCAGAGGAACAATACCCTTTGCCCACACTAGGTTAGCTGCATGCTCGATAGTTCCCTTGTAGTAATTTCCACAAGGCGCACCGATACCCATGGCATGAATCTTCTCAATGCCACCTACCTGGTCTACGATTTGCATCACTGCCTTCACACATTCATCTACGTAAGCTTCCACCTCCTGGAATGCCTGAGTCTTGATAGATGTAGTAGCGATAATCTCGCCATTTCTATCAACGATTCCAAACACAGAATTGGTTCCACCCAAATCCAAACCAATCACTAAAGATTTTTCTCCTTGTCCCATACACCTTTTGTATTATAGGTTATAATTGATAATATAACAAAAAAATGTTACCGTTAGTTATTTTTAAATTAGTTTATTAATAAACGCTTCGTTATTAAAATTTTTTATTTTGCAAAATTAATAGAATTATTCAATACTGCAAGTTTTTTATGGTTAATATTTCTAAAAAGAAAGCATTTTTATACTTTCGCACTTTACAAGAAGCTATTAAGTGTAGTTTTACCACACTAAATCAGTTAGTTAGATAAATCAAAGAGATAAAAAACTGAAATTTGAATTTTCACTTTCCGTCCCATTATATATATAATAAGGTATATGATAAAACTATACCCGAAGAAATGAGGAAAAACAAAAAAAATAGCAGCATTTAAGTTTTATTAACTACAAAAATATTGCATGTATTTTTAAAAGGATTATCTTTGCAAATAAAATTTCTTAGTTATGAAATCGGACATAATAAAATACATTAGGAAGTTAAACCAAAAACCTTCCGCCCAGAGCCGACTTTTGGCACAATTTATCTCGCATGGTGCCTCCACCATACCTGAGATAGCTAAGGCTGTAGGAGTTAGTCTCCCAACAGCTACAAGTGCCTTGAACGAACTCATCAAAGCGGGCATCGTCAAGGAAATTGGCAAGAAAGACAATTCCCCTGGCCGCATTCCGATGGTATATGACCTGATACCTACTGCTGGTTACTTCGTAGGAGTCAATCCAGAAATGGACTGTCTGGCACTAGCTGCAAGTGACTTTAGCGGCAACCTGATAACAGAAAAAGTAAGAGTTCCATACGAATATGAGAATACGCCGGAGAGTCTGGAAAGACTTGGCGAAATCATCAACGAATTCATTGCAACTCTTCCTTTAGCCAAAGAAGAAATTTTACAGGTATGTGTAAACCTGGCGGAACGCGTCAATCCTTTCGAAGGAAGAGCCTACAACATGTTCACCTTCCTGAAAGAATCGCTAACCGATAAGCTCACAGAACTCATTCAGCTGCCAGTCTGCATTGAGAATGATTCAAGAAGCATGGCTTTCGCTGAATATTGCAAGGGATGCTGCAAGGGAGTAAAAAATGTCATCTTCGTCAACGTTTGCTGGGGATTGGGCATCGGAATCATCATCAATGGTCAACTCTTCTACGGAAAATCCGGTTACTCCGGCGAGTTTGGCCACATGACTGCCTATAACAACAACATCATCTGCCACTGCGGAAAGATTGGCTGTATTGAAACGGAAGTTTCGGGCAGAGCATTGAAAAGAAAATTGACAGAAAAGATATTAGAAGGTAAAACTTCTATCCTATCTGACAAGGTACTCAATAAAAAAGAAGAGCTCTCGCTTCAAGATATACTTGATGCGATAGCAAAAGAAGACGTGCTTAGCCTGGCTACCCTGCAACATATTGCAGACGAACTGGGCAAGCAATTAGCAGGAATCATCAATATCTTTAACCCGGAAATGCTGGTCATCGGAGGAGAAATGTCTGTTACTGGCGACTATCTGACGCTACCGGTCAACATGGGTATAAAAAAACATTCGCTCAACATCATGAACGAGGATTCGCAGATTGTTACCTCAGAACTGAAAGATCTGGCTGGTATCACGGGAGCCTGTCTGATGGCAAGACACAGACTACTGAGCGAAGAAAAGAGGTAAATGATCAAACCTTATAAGCCACAACTAGAAGCATTAAGAATTTTACTAACTAACTTTTTATCAACTATTCATTTGACTGGAGTTGGGAGTAGCCGGTAAAACGGCTACTCCACAATTCAAAAACCAAATAGGCGGTGACAGGTTCATCTGAACTAACTGCCAAAAGAATAAGATAAAAACAAAGTTTATACGAGAAGAAATAATAACTAACATAAAAAATTACAAACCTATGAACAAAAGAGCAAATTTGTATTTTGCAGCGCTATTGGGTGCCATGTCACCACTGAGCACTGTTACTGCATTGGCAGCTCAGAGCAATTCGGTTATTGCTAATGCTACCCAGCAGCAAAACTCATGTACAGGTACTGTAAAGGATTCTTACGGTGAACCTGTTATCGGTGCTACCATCAGAATTGATGGTAAGACTGGTGGTACGATTACGACCTTGACGGTAACTTTAGCCTTGCAAATGTAGCTAAGGGTGCTAAGATTACAATCACTTATGTAGGTTACAAGCCACAGACTCTTACTTGGAACGGTACTGCTTTGAACATTACCATGGAAGATGATTCCAACATGCTCGAAGAAACTGTTGTTATCGGTTACGGTACTGTAAAGAAGGCTGACTTGGCAGGTTCTGTTGCTGTGATGGAAGGCAAGAGCTTCAAGGATCAGCCTGTTGCACGTGTTGAGGATGCCCTCAACGGACGTATGTCTGGTGTGCAGGTAATGTCAAGTGGCGTTCCTGGTGGTGCTATGAAGATTCGTGTACGTGGTGCCAGCTCAGTAAACAAGAGCAATGACCCTCTCTACGTAGTAGATGGTATTGTTCGCGAAACAGGTCTTGAAGGTATCAGCCCTGAGGATATCCAGAGCATCCAGGTTTTGAAGGATGCTTCTTCTACCGCTATCTATGGTGCCCGTGGTGCGAATGGTGTTGTAATGGTACAGACCAAGAGCGGTAAGGCTGGTGCTACTCAGGTTACTTTCGACGGCAGCTTCGGTTTTTCTAATGCTTACCATATTCCTGAAGTAATGAGCACCAAGCAGTATGCTCAGGCTTTGGTAGACCACAAGGGTGTTTCTCAGAGCGCAGTTCAGGATTATCTGAATGGCACAAAGGCTGGTATCGACTGGATGGACGAATTGCTCCAGACTGGTATTACCCAGAACTACAAGGTTTCCTTGACTCAGGGTAATGACAAGACACAGACTTACTTCTCTGCCAACGTAATGGACCAGAAGGGTGTTATCGTTGATACCAAGTCAAGACGTTACGCTATCAAGGCTAACATGCACAACAAGATTTTCGACTGGTTGGAAATGACCACCGATATCAACCTCTCTCAGACTGACAACTCTGGTGCAGGTTTCGCCCAGAACCAGTCTAACCCTATCTGGGTTGGTTTGAACTACTCCCCTACTATGGAGATGATGGATGCAAACGGTAAGTATAATAAAGACCCATACAATAACATCCAGAACAACCCTTACGGTATTCTCCATGGTACTGAAAACGACCGTAAGCGTACCATGGTTACAGGTCACGTTGATTTGAAGTTCAACCTGCTCAAGGGTTTGACATTCACCACAACCAACGGTATCGACTACAACGATTACAAGTGGTATAGCTTTATGTCTACCAAGGTGAACGCAGCCGGTAACAATATGGGCAACAACGATGCTACCGTTACTGCTTTGCAGTCTACCAACAACTTGACTTACAACAACAAGTGGGGTGATCACAGCTTGACAGCTACAGGTGTATGGGAAGTTACCTCTAACGAGGTTCGCCGCATGGGTCTCTCCGGAACAGGTATTGCTCACGAGCAGTTGGGTTACTGGAACGTAGCAGATGCTGCTTCCAAGAATCCTAGCAACGGCTATAGCAAGTGGACCATGCTTTCAGGTGTAGCCCGCATTATGTACAACTATGCAGACCGCTATATGTTGACAGGTACATTCCGTGCGGATGGTTCCAGCCGCTTCACCAATAAGAAGTGGGGTTACTTCCCATCAGCAGCTGCAGCTTGGACCATCTCTAACGAAAAGTTCTGGGAGCCTATCAAAAATGCAGTAGAATACATGAAGATCCGTGCAAGCTACGGTATCATCGGTAACCAGGATATTACTCCTTACTCTACATTGGGTTCTTTGGGTACAACCGGTTTCACATACGGTACTAATCAGTCTTACACTGGTTATTGGGCAAATGGTCTTGCTACTCCTGACTTGTCATGGGAGAAGGTTCATCAGTTTGACCTCGGTGTTGACCTCGGTTTCTTCGGTAACCGTTTGAGCATCAGCTTAGACTACTTCAATAAGAAGACAAAGGATGCCCTCCTGACAACATCAGCTCCAGGTTACCTTGGTGGCACATCTTACTGGGTAAATGCCGGTGAGGTAAGCAACAAGGGTTTTGATGCTACAATCAATGCACAGATTATCCAGACCAAGGACTGGTCATGGTCATCTACATTGAATGCCAGCTACATCAAGAACGAGGTTACCAAGTTGACAGCTGATTCTCCTATCCTTTATGGTACAAGTCCTTCTCCAGGTACTGTTGACCCATGTACAATCATCAAGGAAGGTGAGGCTATCGGTACATTCTACGGCTTCAAATGGGCTGGTTTGCAGAAGAACGATAAGGGAGAATGGATTGATACCTATTACACTGCTGATGGAGGAACAACAGCTACTCCTGATGCATCAAAGGACCGCTTCGTATTAGGCCGTTCAAACCCTGACTTCACATTAGGTTGGAACAATACAGTAAGTTATAAGAATTGGGACTTCAATGCCTTCTTCAATGCAGCATTCGGTGCTAAGCGTTTGAATATGGTTCGTTACGCCATGAACTCAATGGTAGGTGCATCTATGTTTGTAACCGACAAGGATTACTTCAACAACATCGGTACCACCATGCCAACAGTTGGCGCAGAAAACAAGACATACGGAAACTCTGATAAGTGGCTGGAGAATGCTAACTATCTGCGTTGTGAGAATATCAGCATCGCTTACACATTCCCACGCAGCGTAACCAAGTTGGCAGACATCCGTCTCTCACTCTCAGCTCAGAACCTCTTCACCATTACCGGCTATAAGGGTATTGACCCAGCAGGTGCTTCATTCAGTGACAATGGTGTAGACCGTGACAATGGTTTGGATATGGGTGCTTACCCTAACCCTCGTACCATCACAATGGGTGTTCGTATTAACTTCTAATTCCAACAATCTAAAAACTGTAATAATTATGAAAACTAGAAAATTATTATATATGGGTTGTCTCATGGCAGCATCCTTGTTTACATTCTCTTCTTGTGGAGACTTCCTGGATGAGGAACCTAAGGGACAGTTGACCCCAGACAACTTCTTCAATAGCGAAGATGACCTGACAGCAAGTGTTAACGCACTGTATGACAGAATTAACCAGACACAGAGCTGGACCAACCCTATGTACCCACAGTGGCAGGGTGATGATATCGCAGCTAACCCTGGTTCTAACAAGCAGGCTTGTGCAGCCATCGATGCTTTCGCATCTGATGGTTCCAACAAGGGTGTAACAGACGCATGGAACCAGCACTATTCTGTAATCAAGGCTGCCAACCTGATTACTGAGAGTGCAAGTAAGGCTCCTGTTGCTCAGGATAAGATCAATGTAGCTTTGGGTAATGCTCACTTCTGGCGTGCATACGCTTACTACTACCTGGTACGTGTATTCGGTCCTGTGCCATTGATTACCGGTACTGACGTTTCACAGTTGGACGTTGCTCCATCAAGTGTAGAGAGCGTATATGATCTGATTGTTTCTGACTTGAAGGCTGCTGTTAACGAGCTTCCTACCAAGTATGAGAAGGAGCCTAGCCGTTTGTTCGGTGTTGATATCTGGTCTACCAAGCAGGCTGCACAGGCTACATTGTCAGCAGTTTACATGTCTATGGCTGGTTATCCACTCAATAAGGGAACAGAGTACTACAGACTCGCTGCAGAGCAGGCAAAGTCTGTCATCGATGGCAACGGTTCTTACGGCTTCATCCTGAACCCAGAATGGAAAGATGTATACTCTATGGGTAACAACTACAACATGGAGACTGTGCTCGGAATCAACAACGATGCCAAAGGCTGGTGGGATCATGACTCTCAGCTTTCTTCCTGCTGCCGTTTCGAAGGTCTCGGCGATGGTGGCTGGGGTGACGCTTGGGGTGAAATCGCATTCTGGAAGAGATTCCCAGAGGGTGCTCGTAAGGATGCTATCTACGCTCCTAAGGTTACATTCCAGGATGGAAACACTATTACTAAGGCCGTAGATTGGTGGGCACTGAAAGAAGATGGAAAGACTCCAGAGGTTGAAGCTTACCACCCAATGTTCTGTATCTTCACCGTTAACTCTGACGAGAACGGCAACATGCTCCGCCAGGCTTACGATTACCTGGCTCCTAACTGGGGTGGTATGGTTAACGACCGTCGTCACAACCTGATCCGTTACTCAGAGATTCTTCTCTGGTATGCTGAGAGTGCAGCTCGCTCTGGTGGTGACTTGAACAAGGCTAAGGACTGCCTCCGTCAGGTTCGCAGCCGTGCCGTAAACGATGTTGAGAACGTAACTTTGGGCAATGGTACTACCGTAAAGATTGCTGATATGAATGCTGAGCAGCTGGCTGAAGCTTGCTACATTGAGCACGGATGGGAAGTTGCCGGCAACTGGGTTTCTATGGTTACACGCCGTTCTGACGAGCTTCGTATGAACGAACTCAAGAAGAACTTCGACTACCGCGTTGCCAATGCTCCTCTCGTTGTTGCAGTAGAGAATGGCAAGGAGATTACAGCTAAGGAGCAAGTTACAGTTTCTGGTTCTTGGACAGAGGATAGAATCTACTGTCCATATCCAACAACAGACGTTGAGAAGAATCCAAACCTGAAGAGATAACTTCATAAGTAATCATATAAAAATAAGAAGCCTTCTTTATATAAAGAAGTGAGTTCATGTAAAACATTGAGAGGGTGTGCCGAGATGGCACCCCTCTTTTTGCAATTAAATTAATCTATATACATATCACCATATATAAAACACACAAAGAATCAACACTAATTTTTAACTATACAAATAAAAAATTATGATCAACAACTATCGTAAGCAAAACAATCGTTCATTACTCGCATTGGTAGCTCTGCAAGTAATGCCGTTGTCGATCTTTGCACAGAATGCAGGAGATCGTCCTAACATCTTGTATATTATGTGTGATGACCATGCAATGCAAGCCATCAGTGCATACGGTAGTCCAATTTCCAAATTGGCTCCAACACCAAATATCGACCGCCTAGCTGAAAGGGGAATGAAATTCAACGAGGCTTTCGTAGAGAACTCTCTCTCTACTCCAAGCCGTGCATGTCTGATGACAGGTCTTTACAGTCACCAGAACGGACAGCGCCAGCTAGCTGAGGGTATTGACTCTACTAAGACCTTCTTCTCTGAACTGTTGCAGCAGGCAGGTTATTCTACTGCTGTAGTTGGAAAGTGGCACATGTCCTGCAGTCCGAAGGGATTCGACTACTATCATGTTCTGGATGACCAGGGGCAGTACTACAATCCAACCTTCGCTTCTACCGGACAGTATGGTAACTTCAAGCAGGAGATGGGATATGCTACCGATTTGATCACCGACCATGCTATCGAGTACCTGAACAACCGCGACAAGAACAAGCCATTCTGTCTTCTGGTTCACCACAAGGCACCACACCGCCTCTGGATGCCTAACACCAAGTATGTAGGCAAGTATGCCAACGTCAACTTCCCATTGCCAGAGACTTTCTGGGATGATTACGAGACCCGTGGTTCTGCAGCATCTACCCAGAAGATGTCCATCGACAAATACATGGAGATGGTACGCGACCTGAAGGTTCCTGAAATGTACGATCCTTCTACTCCGGAGGGAAGAGATTCCTATGCCGGTCTGATGGGCGAGATGAACCGCATGACTCCACAGCAGCGTGCCATCATCGATGCCTACTACATGCCAAGAAACCGTGAGTTTCTGAGCAAGAACCTGACCGGCAAGGAGTTGATCGAGTGGAAATACCAGAACTACATCCGCGACTATATGGCCGTGATTGCCTCAGTAGATGAGAGCGTGGGCAGACTGCTGGATTACCTCGACAAGAACAATCTCTCAGACAACACCATCATCGTCTATACATCCGACCAGGGATTCTACATGGGCGAGCACGGATGGTTCGACAAGCGATTCATGTACGAGGAGTCATTCCACACTCCACTCATCATCAGCTATCCTAAGCACATCCAGCCAAAGAGCGAATGCAACCAGATGGTTCAGAACATCGACTTCGCACCTACCTTCCTCGACCTGGCAGGTTTGCAGAAGCCTAAGTACATGCCTGGAACATCACTCCAGCCGCTGTTTGCCGGTCAGCCTGTGAAGAAGTGGCGCAAGAGCCTGTACTATCACTACTACGACTACCCAACCTATCACCTGGTACGCAAGCACGACGGTGTGCGCACCGAGCGCTACAAGCTGATTCATTTCTACGGCAAGGGTGGCGAGAGAGCCGTGGTAGAGAACAAGTACCAGGCACAGCCAGGCACAAGAGAGAACAACTGCTTCAATGCCCTGAAGTCTATCAACTACTTCACCAATGATGCAGACATCGACTACTGGGAATTGTATGATATCAAGAGCGACCCTAACGAGCTGCACAATATCTACGGCAAACCAGGTACTCAGAAGATTGAGAAGGAACTGAAGAAGTTGCTCGCTAACTACCGCAAAAACTTAAAGGTAGACGAATAAGAAATCGAAGATATATTAAATCTAAGATTACAGATTTATGAACAGAACAAGTAAAACAATATGGCTCACAGGGGTAGGTATGATTTGCCTACCTACCCTTGCTGGGGCTAAACAGAACATACAACAGCCGAATATCCTCTTTATCCTCTGTGATGATATGGGATATGGTGACTTGGCTTGCTATGGCCAGCCATATATCCATACTCCTCACATCGACCAGATGGCTAAAGAGGGTATGCGCTTTACGCAGGCATATGCTGGTTCTCCGGTTTCTGCTCCTTCCCGTGCTACAATCATGACAGGCCAGCATAGCGGACATACCCACGTAAGAGGCAACAAAGAGTATTGGAGAAACGTGCCAATGGTAAAATATGGAGTAAACGAAGACTTTTCTGTCGTTGGTCAGGAACCTTACGATCCACAGCATAAGATTCTTCCAGAAATGCTCAAAGATAAAGGTTATAATACAGGTGTTTTCGGTAAGTGGGCAGGCGGATACGAAGGTTCTCCTTCTACACCAGACAAACGTGGAGTTGATGAATTCTATGGTTACATTTGCCAGTTCCAAGCACATCTTTATTATCCTAACTTCCTGAACCGTTACAGCAAGGCTTTGGGGGATACTGCTGTAGTAAGAGACATCATGGAGCAGAACATTCAGTATCCGATGTTTGGCAAAGACTATTACAAACGTACACAATATTCTGCACGCATCATCCACGACAAGGCTTTGGAATGGATTGACAAACAGGATAATAAACATCCTTTCGTAGGATTCCTCACCTATACCCTACCTCATGCAGAGTTGGCTCAGCCAGAAGATTCCATCTTAGAGAACTATCAGAAAAAATTCTTCGAGGACAAGACTTGGGGAGGATGGGAAGACTCAAGATACAACGCCGTGGTTCATACCCACGCACAGTTTGCCGGAATGATTACCCGTCTTGACCAGTATGTAGGCGAAATATTCGCCAAACTGAAGGAGAAGGGCCTCGACAAGAACACCGTGGTAATCTTTACCTCGGATAACGGTCCTCACGAGGAAGGCGGCGCCGATCCAAAATTCTTTGGTCGCGACGGCAAGTTGAAGGGTTTGAAGCGCCAGTGTTACGAGGGCGGAATCCGCATCCCATTCATCGCCTGGTGGCCAGAGCATATCAAGGCAGGCAGCGTAAACGACACCCAGTTTGCCTTCTACGACTTGATGCCAACCTTCTGCGACCTTGCCGGAATCAAGAACTTTGCCAAGCGCTACACCAACAAGAAGTTGGCTGGCGACGGCTTCGACGGTATTTCCATCGCTCCTACCCTTCTGGGCAAGGATGCCGAGCAGAAGCACCACGAATACCTCTACTGGGAATTTCATGAGACCGACCAGATTGGCGTGAGAAAGGGCGACTGGAAGATGGTAGTGGTAAAGGGCGAGCCACGTCTCTACAACCTGGCATCGGATATCCACGAAGACCATAACGTAGCGGCAGAGCATCCTGAAATCGTAAAGGAACTCCAGGCTGCCATACAGAAGGAGCACAGAGACAGCAAGGACTTCAAGATTACCTTGCCTAAGTTCTGATTCTTAACGAATATGTATTAAGGAGTTAAGGAGTCAAGAAATTAACTCCTTTAATTTCTTAACTCCCTTACTTGTAAAACTTGAAAAAATGATGAACGACAACATAGCAACCCCATTTGCCAAGCCTCTGTATGTGATGCTGAAGCCCGCAGGCGCCCATTGCAACCTGGCTTGCAAATACTGTTATTATCTGGAAAAGAACCATCTTTACCAGAACACTCCCCGACATCTGATGAGCGATGAGATGCTGGAGCAATTTACCAGAGAATACATCGAAGCACAAACCATGCCGCAGGTGCTTTTCACTTGGCATGGAGGTGAGCCGCTGATGCGATCCATCGATTTCTACAAGAAAGCGCTGGCGTTTCAGAAAAAGTACGCCCACGGAAAACAGATTGATAACATCATCCAGACTAATGGTACACTTCTCACTGATGAATGGTGTGAATTCTTTGCACAGAACCATTGGCTGGTAGGCATTTCCATTGACGGACCTCAGAAGTATCACGACCACTATCGCGTAACTCCTGCCGGAAAGCCTTCCTGGGAAAAGGTGATGCAGGGCATCCAGCTCCTAAAAAAGCATCGGGTGGAATGGAATGCTATGGCGGTGGTCAACGCCTATAATGCTGGACATCCGCTGGAGTTTTATCATTTCTTTAGGGACAACGGTTGCCAATACTTGCAATTTACTCCTATCGTAGAGCGACTGACAGAACATAAAGACGGTCGCACATTGGCGAGTCTTGCAGACAAAAAGGAATTTCCGCTTGCGGATGCTTCCGTTACCCCAGAACTGTGGGGAAATTTCCTCTGCACTATCTTCGATGACTGGGTGCGCCACGATGTGGGTAAAACCTTTGTGGAAATCTTCGATTGTACACTTGCCAACTGGATGGGTGTGCTACCTGGCATCTGCGCCTATTCTAAAGAATGCGGACATGCAGGAGTAATGGAACACAATGGAGATGTCTATTCTTGCGATCACTTTGTTTTCCCTGAATATAAATTGGGTAATATCAAAGACCAATCGCTGATAGATATGCTCTACGGTGAAAAACAGCAGGAATTTAGCCGTCTCAAGCATACATCTCTTCCTCGCCAATGCAAAGAATGTGATATGGAGTTTGCCTGTCATGGTGAATGCCCTAAAAACCGTTTCGAGAAAGATAAGTTTGGTGAACCAGGCTTAAACTATCTATGTAAAGGTTATTATCTGTATTATTCGCATGTAGCTCCTTACATGGACTTTATGAAAAAGGAATTGTTGGCAGAACGCCCTCCATCAAACATCATGAGAGCACTGAACAGTAACTCATTTATATAATATGAATTACTATTAATAGTATAAACTAACATTAGAATAAACGTTTATTTGAATAAACTATTATTATGAATAAAACTTATATAACAATCGCCTTGATATCTCCGCTAGTTTGTTCCTCAGCGATGGGCGCAAAGAAAGTGAAAGTAAACCAAGAGCGTCCGAACGTTATCATCATCTTAGCTGATGACTTGGGATATGGAGACTTGGGATGCTATGGTGCCAAAAACGTACAGACACCAAATGTAGATAAATTGGCTAAGCAAGGTATTCGCTTTACAGATGCCCATGCTATTGCATCTACAAGCACCCCATCACGCTATTCGCTCTTAACAGGTGAATATGCCTGGCGCAAACCTGGTACAGATGTGGCTCCAGGTGATGCTGGTATGATCATCAAACCTAGCCAGTTTACAATGGCTGATATGTTCAAAAGCATTGGCTATACAACATGTGCCATTGGAAAGTGGCATCTAGGACTGGGGGCAGAAACTGGTAAACAAGACTGGAACGCACCATTGCCTGCCGCTTTGGCTGATATCGGTTTTGATTATCACTACATCATGGCTGCTACAGCCGACCGTGTACCTTGTGTATATATTGAAAATGGTAAGGTTGCCAACTACGATCCTTCTGCTCCTATTGAAGTAAGCTATTTCAAAAACTTTCCTGGAGAACCTACAGGAAAAGACAATCCTGAATTATGCTACAATATGAAGTCTAGTCATGGTCACAACATGTCAATCGTGAATGGTATAGGAAGAATCGGTTATATGAAGGGTGGCGGTAAGGCATTGTGGAAAGATGAAAATATTGCAGATTCAATCACCAACCATGCCATCGATTTCATCAAGAAGAACAGCAATCATCCTTTCTTTCTCTATTTTGCAACTAACGATGTACACGTTCCTCGTTTTCCACACGAACGCTTCCGTGGTAAAAGTAGCATGGGAGTACGTGGAGATGCTATCGTACAGTTCGACTGGTCAGTAGGTAAAATTATGGAGACTTTAGACAAACTTGGTATCGCTGATAACACCATCGTATTGTTGACCAGTGATAATGGTCCAGTAGTTGATGACGGTTATCAGGATCAGGCTGAAGAGCTCTTAAATGGGCATAAGCCTGCAGGTCCTTGGCGTGGTAACAAGTACAGCGCTTTCGAAGGTGGTACTGCTATTCCAGTTATCGTTCGTTGGCCTATGTCGGTAAAACCTAATCAAACCTCAGATGTTCTCATGTCACAGATTGACTTCATGGCATCCTTTGGAAATCTTATTGGTGCAACCTTCCCTAAAGGCAGTGCTCCCGACAGCAAGAACCATCTTGGAAATCTGCTCGGCAACGACAATGTCCATCGTCCATGGGTAGCAGAAATGTCAAACAATCATGTAATTTCTATCCGCACAAAAGAATGGAAATACATAGAACCAAATGATGGTTCTAAAATGATAAAATGGGGACCAAAGATTGAGACCGGCAACGATCCTAATCCTCAGCTCTATCGAATCTCTGACAATCTCTACGAGCAAAACAATGTAGCTGAAGCAAATCCTAAAGTTGTTTTCGAAATGCAAAATATCTTGAGAAGAGTAAAATAACAAGTAAACCTAATAAATGAAATAACAACCCAGAGCAGCATTGTTCTGGGTTGTTCATTATATATAATCCCCTCATATAATACAAAAAGTCTAAGTTCACTTTCTGTGAAAAAGAGATAATGCTGTAGAAAACAAATAAACCAGCAAAAGAATCTGCGTCATCTGCGAAATCTGCGTGACAAAAAACAATCTGCATAAAAAAAGCAATCTGCGTGAGAAAATAAAATCCGCATGAAAACAAAAAAGCCCCGACTACTTTCGTAATCGAGGCTTCTGATGAAAGAAGGCGGCTACCTACTCTCCCGCATTGCATTGCAGTACCATCGGCGCAAGTGAGCTTAACTTCTCTGTTCGGAATGGGAAGAGGTGGGACCTCACCGCAATAACCACCTGATAATGGGTTATGACGTATTTGCACACAAGCAAACTGTATTTGATAGTAAAGAACCACCGTCCCTCTCGATTCCATCGAGAGTCAACAGCTGAAACTAT
>JAJXAL010000061.1:0-23859 GCA_021628325.1 Segatella copri
GTAAGGCAGATGCTCTAAACCAGCTGAGCTAAGCGCCCTTACTTTTCGTAAGCGGTTGCAAAGGTACGACTATTTTTTGGTTCCACCAAATTTTTCAGCAACTTTTTTCGTTTTTTCTTCAAAAAAGTGCATTTTCTGGTGTTTCTCCTCAATTTTCTGGGTAAAAACGGTCAGTTTTTGCATTTCAATTGCCAAAAACAGCCAACCAAGAGAAAGTACTTACGATGGGACTGCCAAACCTCTTTCAACCCCCAAAGGTACTTATTGAGAAAGAAAAGTTCTTTTAAGAAATTCAAAGAAACAAAAAAAGGCATTCTTCACGAGGAAGAATGCCCTATTCTATTTTTATACCTTATATTATATATACTGTATAATTACTCACCAACCTGAACAGTTGCACGACGGTTGTAAGAAGCAGGAGTCAAATCCTTAACACCACCGTTAGCCTTAACTACGATGTTCTCCTTAGCAACACCCAACTTAACGAGCTCATCAGCTACCTTCTCAGCACGAGCCTTAGAAATCTTCTGGTTAACAGCTGCAGAACCAGTAGCGCTGTCAGCATAACCGTTAACTACCAACTTAGCGTTGTTGTCCTTAGCATACTGAGCGAGAGCCTGTACGTTTACGAGATCCTTCTTAGAAGCAACCTTAGACTTGCCGATGTTGAAGAATACAGAAACTGGAGTAGCAACATACTCCTTAACTGCCTTATCCTCTACAGACTTCTGGTTGTTCAAGAGATTCTTCAAACGGTCGTTCTCTGCATTAGCATCGTTCAACTTAGCATTGATAGCGTCGAGTTCTGACTGATGAAGAGCGTTGATAGCGTCAACATCTGGAACCTTGTTCCAAGTAGCCTTACCCAAGTTGTATGTAACACCGACCTCAACATTCAAAGAACGGTCGTGTCTTGCAATCACCTTGTCGATAGAGCGAGATGTGCTAGGCTTAGCACCTGCCAATACACCTGTGTAACCATCATAGTCGCTAGCACCTAATGCATAGTTTACATCGAGGTTGACAGCCCACTTCTTATTGATCTTGAACTCGTTCAAGATACCAACACCAACTACAGGAGCATAGCAGTTAGCGCTCATGTTACGGTTAATACCAAAACCTGCGTAAGGGATGCAATCCCAAAGACGAGCCTCGTTGTAACCACACAACATATTGCTAACATTGAACAAAACCTGCTCATTCAAAGTCCAATACTTATTTGCATTTGTTGACTTATTCTCAGAAACTACTGTACGGCCCCAAGCGCCATTGAACTTGGTACGGAGACCGAGACCTGGTGTGAACCACTTACCTACAGCAACAGAGAAGCCGAGATTGTTTCTGAAACCCTTGAGTGGGCTCTTAGAGAAACCATTGCCCTCTTCCTGGTTGCCCCAGAATGCAGAACCAGCAACGTTTGCCTGAACAAACCAATTGCTCCAGAAAGAATTTGTTGCAACGCTATACTTCTCAGTAGTTGCTGCATCCTGAGCCATACTGCCCATTGTTACGCTAGCCAATGCTAGCACTGCTAATAACTTTTTCATAACTTTATAATTTAAAAATCAATTTATATATATATATACCTTCTGAATGACGGAGCAAAGATAATACTATTTTTTGAAATAACCTTCATTTTCTAAAAAAAATAGCATTTTTCGTTAACTTTTTTAAGAAAAACGGGATTTTTCCCTGCTTTTAACCTAAAAGATGCTCAATTTCCTGCTGACGGAGGATACAAAGTACCGACTTTCCGTCGGGCGTATAATTGACATTCTGGCAGGCAAAAAGATCATTCACCAGCCCCTCCATCTCTTCATTACTCAATATCTGCCCCTGAGGTATTGCAGCCTGGCGAGCCAGACTCAAAGCCAAAGTCTGATTGATTTCATCAATGGCTGATACGCCCTTTTCTACTGCAGAAGAAACCATGTCCTGTACCAGTTTAAGAGGATTCAATCCTTCAAGTCCGCCAGGAACTGAATTAACGGCATAGCTTCCGCCTCCAAGATCTTCCAGTTCAAAGCCCATCGATTCCATTTCAGGCAGGATCTTTTCAAAGATTACCTTCTCAGACATCGGGAACTGCACAACCTCAGGAAAGAGGACTTTCTGTGAATGAAAGGTCCGGTCAGCCAACTGGCGCAAATACTGTTCGAACAAGACACGCACATGGGCACGATGCTGGTCGATAATCATCAATCCCGATTTTACCGCAGTCATGATATACTTACCTTTATACTGATAATGGGCTGGCGATTTCTCTGCAATGATACTGTCTGGCGTATTATCCTGACTAGAATCATCAGAAAACACCATGGTCTGTTCCATCCCCTGCACATCATCCTGATCTTTGAGTCCTTCATAAAGCTGTTCCCATTTTTCATCCACCTGAGGTTTCGACTTAGGAACAGAGAAGCCTGCTCCCATAGGAACTGCTCCTGTGGAAGAGGAAGACTTGAACGGATTATAACCAGGATTCAAACTGATCTTCGGTGCCGCAGCAGTGCTCATCTCAGGATTATAAACAGGGATGTCCGGTTTATCCTCGGTATCGAAATCAATGGTAGGTACATCATTGAACATACCGATGGACTCCTTGACCGAAGCCGAGAGGATTTGCCAGATAGCCTGCTCATTCTCGAATTTGATTTCAGTCTTCGTAGGATGGATATTCACATCAATATCCTTCGGATCTACACCAAAATACAGAAAGTAAGGCACCTGTTCACCCTGAGGAACCAGACGGTCATAAGCAGCCATCACAGCCTTATTGAAATAAGGATGTTTCATGTATCTCCCGTTGACAAAGAAGAACTGATGCACACCTTTCTTTCTGGCAGATTCCGGTTTGCCCACAAATCCAGACACCTTACACATAGTGGTTTCTACATTTACCGGCAGGAGTTCCTGATTGAAACGCTTGCCGAAGACATCGAGAATGCGCTGACGCAAATTAGCGGCACGCAAATTGAATACTTCGGTACCATTGCTATGTAAAGTAAAGGTGATTTGAGGATTTACCAATGCAATCCGCTCGAAAGCCGTCAGAATATTGTTCAACTCTGTAGAATTGGACTTCAGAAACTTTCTTCGCGCGGGTACATTATAAAAAATATTGCTGACAGAGAAGATACTTCCCACAGCACAGGAGCATGGCTCCTGTTTCTCATATCGGGAACCAGAAATCTGTATCAGGGTTCCTATCTCGTCGGTAGCCTGTCTTGACTTCAGTTCTACCTGAGCCACAGCAGCTATTGACGCCAAAGCTTCGCCACGGAAACCCATGGTGCGAAGTGCAAACAAATCATCAGCCTTACGGATTTTGGAAGTAGAATGACGTTCGAAAGCCAAACGAGCATCTGTTTCAGACATACCTTTTCCATCATCTATCACCTGGATGTTGGTACGGCCAGCATCGGTAACTGTGACATGGATATTCCTGGCACCCGCATCGACTGCATTTTCGACCAGCTCCTTGATAACTGAAGCCGGACGCTGTATAACCTCACCTGCTGCTATCTGATTGGCAACAGAATCGGGTAAAAGTTGAATAATATCACTCATCTCTAAATATTAATCATATAAGAAAATGATGCTTCATTATAATCAGTCAGTCAGTTTCTGAAGTGGAGCTTCATGACGCTTAATGTTCTTGAGTTCGGAGCCCTTGGATTTACCACGCCATACAAAGATATCATTCTTATCTTTAGGACGCAAGTCCTCGAACCAGGCAAAATTGTTAAGTTTATATTTTGCCGGCGGAATCTGCGTCATAGGATACATGGTAGATGTAAACTTATTGGTCCAGATTTTCTCCATCTTCCTGCCCGGTCCCATATACATGCGCATGGTATCGGTCTCCAGATAATTCAAGCCAATGAGCGAACTGTCCTTATCATCCGTCATATAATAGATGGTCTGCACATTACCGATAGACTCTCCTTGTTTAATCTCACCTTTTTCAAAGTAAGATTTCATCTCAGAAGAACTGATCTGATTGAAATGAACACTATCCGGCATCTGCTCTACAGACAGCGCCTGTCCGATGACATGGGCAAAACGAACGGTAGAGTCGTTCATGAAGACCAGAATTTTCTCGCCCAGCAACTGACGGTTTCCATTCCAGACGATAGGATCCTTATACATGGTCATGCAGGAATCCTGAGAATTGAAAACCAGGGAATCGCAGATGGCCTGCATATCCAGGCGATAGGCACGGACCTTAGGATAAGCATGCACCTTACGGTATACCGAATCGGTATTGATATGGAAGGTATTGATACGCATGGTATCAGAATGAACCCAAAGAGTATCTTTCTGCGAATAGTCGATCGCTACAGGATTGCGGGTGGCAAAGCCATTACCGGTTTTCTCGTTGTAACGCAGATAATTGCAAGTCAGGGAATTTTTATTTTTCTTGTCTACATAAACCACATTGCCATATCCGGTACTCTCCCCATCCTTTACATAATAGAGCGTATCACCCGTAAGTGTCTTGTCTTTATCTATAACCGTAGAGCGGCCGTAAAGCTGTGCTCTATCGGTCTTGGTATCATAATATCCGTCTTCTGTCTTGACAACACTTGCACCGGAAACAATCTTAGAAGGTCCTACCATGTGAGCCTTTGACTTACGGACATCGTAATACAAAGTATCGGTGGTAACAACATCCTTGCCGCTGCGCAACTTGACATTATAGACAAACTTAGCCTCACGCGTTTCGGTATGATACTCACCCCAATCGGCAACCAGCTTATCCTTACCATCAATCAGCGTTCCGCCGTCAAAGAAGTTTGCCATATTATACAAGCGGTCGAAATCCAAGCTATCAGTACGCAAAGTCTGCCGACGATGATGCAAGACCACATTCTTGCGTGCTCTCATCATCTGCATCTGCCCATCATACTCTGCTCTATTACAAGTGAGAGACAAGGTGTCTCCCTGCCGGTAATGAACATGTCCGAAAGCTTTCACGGAATTAGAAGCCTGATAGAAATACGCGCTGTCACAGGTAAGATGACTGCCCTGATGCAAGAAAGAGACCTTACCTTTCAATATTTGGGCATCAGGATTATTACCGAACATATCATAGTACAATTCATCTGCATGCAAAAGATATACGCGGTCACCATGAGGGCGTTTTCTGGCATGCTTCTTTGGAGCCTGCATGGCTTGCATCAGACAAAACCCAAACAGGCATAGAACCATAACCGATATGATTCTATGCCCTCTGATATGATTATTTAATCTTTTATTTATCATTTAATCCAACCTTGATATTCAAACTTACAATCCTTATAGCGATCGTTCATACGAACATAAGTCTGCTTGATTTTATTGACTACCCAATCGTGCAAGGTCTGGGCACGCTCCTTAGCCAACACAACATCCTTCATCACCTGAAAATCTTCGGTAATAGTAGCTCTATGTCCGTCAACACGGCTTACCAGTTTTACCAAAGCACAAGTGGTTTTACCCTTGGAATTCACCATCGTGAAAGGTGCAGAAACCTCACCTACCTTCATTGTATCTACCATACGGGCAACCTCGGTAGGTAGATCCTTCATCTGGAAGCGGGAAGTTCTTGACTGGTCAGGAGTAACATTGGCCATCAAACCCTTGTTGTTGCGGGTATCCTTATCATCAGACAATGCTTCAACAGCCTGCTCAAAGGTAAACTTAGCGGCACGGATATCATTACCGATAGAATCCAGACGGCCGATAGACTTATCAATAGCATCCTGAGAAACCTGAGGCTTGAGCAGGATATGGCGACACTTAATCTTATCACCACGCTTATCAATCAACTGGATGATATGATAACCAAACTCAGACTCAACAATCTTTGAGATTTTCTTAGGATCGGTAAGATTGAATGCTACATTTGCAAACGCAGGATCCAACATACCTCTACCGATATAATCCATCTCGCCACCCATACGGGCTGAACCCGGATCCTCAGAATAAAGACGAGCCAAAGTAGCAAAAGAAGTCTCACCCTTATTCACACGGTCAGTAAACTCACGCAACTGATTTTTCACACGGTTAATCTCCTCAAGAGGAATACGTGGCTGCATGGTAAGAATCTCAACCTCTACCTCTGTAGGAACAAAAGGGATACTGTCGGCAGGTAAATCCTTAAAGTATTTACGTACCTGAGCTGGAGACACCTTGATATCCTTCACCAGTTCCTGCTTCATCTTCTGAATCAGCTGTTGGTTTTTGAAATCATCATGCATCTGCTGGCGCATCTGGGTGATACTTTGCTTGCGATACTCCTCCAGTTTTTCACGAGAGCCAATCATGGAAACCCAACTGTTGATCTGTTCGTCGATACCATTCATGACTTCTGACTCAGATACTTCGATACTATCGATAGCTGCCTGATGGAGAAACAGTTTCTGAACGGCAATCTGCTCAGGAATAGAACAGTCTGGGTCACCAGTATATTTAATACCTTCAGCCTCAGCCTGCAAACGGGTTACCTCGACATCTGACTTCAGGATAGCCTCATCGCCGACAACCCAAATTACCTCATCAACCACACTACCCTCATTGATTTTCTGAGAATCGGCAGCAGCTTGTTGCTTGATATTTGCAGAATCAGCCTCATGAGCCAAAGCACTACGGCTTGCTCTTGTTGCACTAGCACTTATTCCTACTATCATCAGCAGGGCTATAAATGCCATTGTCATTTTATATCCAGTATTCATGTATTGTTTCTATAATATATTAATGTATATTGAGAGTGGTCAACATGCTATGGAAAACCACCACCTTATATTTCTTCTTCAATTGTGCGACCCATTGTTTCTCTAACGAGTCTTGATAGTCAGCAAGTACCACATCCGGGTATTCGCCATTCCGGGGCAGATTAACCTTCATCTTCTTCAGGCGCTTCATTTCCCATTTGTATTTTTTCTTATTCTTGGCATAGAAGACAGCCAGACCTTTTTTATCAGCAGCAGCCTTATCCCAAATATTACGCTGGCAGATTTCATTCAGCAAAAGGTTTTCTACTTCCTCCTGCTGCTGGTAGGTTCCTCGCCAATTTTCTACCTTAGCATCAGCAACATATTTTTTCTGATTACCATCATCATGTTTATCCAACAACTTGACGATATGATAACCAAACTCAGACATAAACGGTCTACTAATCTCACCCTTTCGCAGAGAGAAAGCTACTTTTTCAAAAGCCTGCACAGTCTGCCCTTTTGTAAACCATGCCAAAGTCCCCCCATTGACCGCAGACCCTTTATCATCAGAACACTTTTTTGCCAGGTCTGCAAAATCTGCACCTTTGCAAAGAGCCTGATAAATAGAATCGATTCTTCTTTCCACCACCTCCTGTTCCTGGTAAGATGCTTTTTGTCCCAATCTCAAGAGGATATGTGCAACATGAACACTGCCTTTATCGGGCATCAACTCGCATGACTCGACATCATCATATCGTTTCAACACACGCCTGATATTAGGCAAAGTATCGAGATGAGCATCCTTAGCAGCTTGCACTTTAAGCTTATAATCAACAAAGCCATCGGTAAACACCTTGATACTTTTAGAATCAACCGTATTTCCCAAATGATTTTTCTGATAAAAGTACTCAAATTCCGACTTCTTGACAGATTGACCATCAATAATCATAACAATTGGGTCGGTATGAGCAAAAGCAATGCTCCCCGAAAGGAGCATTGCCGCTATAAGTGCATAAAACTTCATATTTCCTAATTATATTATTCAGGACGGCTATAGTTAGGAGCCTCACTAGTGATAGTGATATCATGTGGATGACTCTCCAACACACCTGCATTTGTGATACGAGCGAACTTGGCATTGTGCAAGTTCTCGATGGTAGCAGCACCACAATATCCCATACCAGAACGCAAACCACCAATCAGCTGGTAGATGACCTCCTGGACAGTTCCCTTGTAAGGCACACGACCAGCGATACCCTCTGGAACCAATTTCTTGGCATCCTTGGTATCACCCTGGAAGTAACGGTCCTTAGAACCATTCTTCTGCTCCATAGCCTCCAAAGAACCCATACCACGATAGCTCTTAAACTTACGGCCATTGAAGATAATGGTATCACCAGGACTCTCCTCAGTACCAGCAACCAAAGAACCGATCATAACGCAGCTACCACCGGCAGCCAAAGCCTTCACAACATCACCTGAGTAACGAAGACCGCCATCAGCTATCAAAGGCACACCAGTACCCTTAAGAGCAGAATATACATCATAAACAGCACTCAACTGTGGAACGCCGACACCGGCAACCACACGAGTAGTACAGATAGAACCAGGACCGATACCTACCTTAACACCATCAGCGCCATTCTCTACCAAATACTTGGCAGCCTCACCAGTAGCCACATTACCTACCACAACATCTACCTGTGGGAAGGCAGCCTTAACTTGCTTGAGCTTCTCAACTACACCCTTAGAGTGACCATGAGCAGTATCGATAACGATAGCATCAGCACCAGCCTCAACCAAAGCCTTGGCACGATCCAATGTATCTACAGTAACACCCACACCGGCAGCCACACGAAGACGTCCCTTGGCATCCTTGCAAGCCATAGGTTTGTCCTTAGCCTTTGTGATGTCCTTGTAAGTAATCAAACCTACCAGGTGATTCTCGTTGTCAACTACAGGGAGTTTCTCAATCTTATTCTCCTGCAGGATGGCAGCAGCAGCAACCAAGTCGGTCTGGATGTGAGTGGTAACCAAATTCTCGCTAGTCATTACCTCATCAATCTTCTTGTCCATGTGGCGCTCAAAACGAAGATCACGGTTGGTAACAATACCTACAAGATGATTTTCATCATCTACCACAGGAATACCACCGATATGATAATCATGCATCATATCAAGAGCATCCTTCACTGTACTGCCACGACGGATGGTGACAGGGTCATAAATCATACCATTCTCAGCACGCTTCACAATAGCAACCTGACGAGCTTGCTCCTCAATGGTCATGTTCTTGTGAATTACACCGATACCACCTTCACGAGCGATAGCTATCGCCATTGAAGCCTCGGTAACGGTGTCCATCGCTGCTGTAACGAATGGAACGTTCAACTCGATGTTACGAGAGAACTTGGTTTTCAACTCTACCTGTTTTGGTAGTACCTCTGAATACGCAGGGATAAGAAGGACGTCGTCGTAAGTGAGACCGTCCATTACAATTTTATCTGCAACAAATGATGACATATTGTAACCTTTAAAAATTTATTGCGTGCAAATTTAGCAATAATTTCTCAGATAGAGTTCGCTTTTCACGAAAATCTTACCTTATTAATGCTATTTAACGTGATTAGTTGGCTTGTTCGGACAAAAACTTGATTCTGACGAGTCGAATTTCGTCTTCATTGTAGTCTTCACCCAATTCATCTTGAGCCGCATTCAAATCATCAGTATCGCTCTCCATGAAGTAATCGTAGATGTCATCTACATGGTCATCATCCACAACTTCCTCTATGAAATAATCGATATTCAGCTTGGTACCGCTGTAAACGATTGCCTCTATTTCGTCAAGCAATTCTGAGAAATCCAAACCTTTTGCTTCTGCCAAATCATCAAGATCTATCTGGCGGTCTATGCTCTGAATGATGCTTACCTTCAAGACTGATTTCTTGGCAACTGTCCTGACACGTAATTCCTCAGGACGCTCTATCAGATTCTCTTCACAATACTGATTGATCAATTTACAGAACTCCTTACCATACCTCTTTGCCTTACCGGCTCCAACTCCCTGTATGTTCTGCAATTCCTGCATATCTACAGGATACATCGTTGCCATCTGTTCCAGAGAAATATCCTGGAAAATAACATAAGGCGGCAATTTATGCTTCTTTGCTACTGTCTTACGCAAGTCTTTCAACATGGAGAAAAGTGTCTGATCCAAAGCACCTGTATTATGCTCGCTCAGAGGCGCTCCATCAAAATCATCAGAGAATTCCTTATCGGCAACGATCATGAATGATTCAGGATTCTTAATGAAACGCTTACCCGCAGCTGTCAACTTCAAAAGGCCATAGTTCTCTACATCTTTCTTGAGATAACCGGCTATCAACGCCTGACGGATAACAGGATTCCAAACTTTAGAATCCATATCTTCTCCTGCTCCAAACTCCTCCAGTTCATCATGCTTGTGAGAAACGATATCATCAGTAGCACGTCCCTTTACAAAATCGATGATATATTCCTGACGGAAATTCTCCTTCACCGCAGCAACAGACTCCAAAACAACGAGCAGCGCATCCTTAGCCTCGAATTTTTCTGTAGGATGCAGGCAGTTGTCGCAGTTATGGCAGTTTTCTTCATGATATTCCTCACCAAAATAATGAAGCAACATTTTCCTGCGACAGACAGACGATTCTGCATAGGCAGCCGTTTCCTGCAACAACTGTCTGCCGATATCCTGTTCTGCTACAGGTTTGTTCTCCATAAACTTCTCCAATTTTCTGAGGTCTTTACGGGCATAGAAGGCGATACATATACCCTCGCCTCCATCACGTCCGGCTCTACCCGTTTCCTGATAATAACCTTCCAAGCTCTTGGGTATATCATAATGAATAACAAAACGGACATCAGGTTTATCGATACCCATTCCGAAGGCGATAGTAGCAACAATGACATCAATACGCTCCATCAGAAAATCATCCTGGGTTTGAGAACGGGTAGCCGAATCAAGACCGGCATGATAAGGAGCCGCTTTGATTTCATTGGCTTTCAATACCTCTGCCAATTCCTCTACTTTCTTACGGGAGAGACAATAGATAATACCACTCTTTCCTTTGTGTTGACGAATAAACATGATGATCTGACGATCGATATCCTTGTTCTTCGGGCGCACCTCATAATACAAGTTAGGGCGGTTAAAAGAACTCTTGAATTCTTTGGCATCCATGATGCCTAAGTTTTTCTTGATATCAGTACGTACCTTATCTGTTGCAGTAGCTGTAAGCGCTATCACAGGTGCAACACCTATTTCGTTAATAATAGGGCGAATACGACGATACTCTGGTCTGAAATCGTGTCCCCACTCAGAGATACAGTGAGCCTCATCAATGGCATAGAACGAAATCTTTACTGTTTTAAGGAACTCAACATTATCTTCTTTCGTCAAAGATTCAGGTGCAACATACAGGAGTTTGGTCGTACCATTGAGAATATCATTCTTCACCTTCTCAATAGCCGACTTATTCAATGATGAATTGAGATAATGAGCCACGCCATCACTTTCACTCAAACCATTAATAACATCTACCTGGTTCTTCATCAAAGCAATCAGAGGAGAAATCACAATAGCTGTGCCCTCCATAATGAGCGAAGGCAACTGGTAACACAAACTCTTACCGCCACCTGTAGGCATCAATACAAAAGTATCATTGCCACTCATCAAATTTCTGATGATTGCCTCTTGATCACCCTTAAACGAATCGAAGCCGAAATAATGCTTCAACTGTCCTGTAAGATTAACCTGTTCTGTCATATCCACCTATTATTATATTATATATGTCTATATATACGATTAAATAGCAATCAATTGGGCAAAATGCCCAACTGATTTATGCAGTTTCCAACTGTCCGAGATGAGATTTATCCAACTGTTTCTTGGTATAGTCCAGCGTAACAGCAAATGATTTAACCTTCTCTGATGGAATCTCAAACATAGCATCCATCATCACAGCCTCTACAATTGAGCGAAGTCCACGAGCGCCCAGTTTATACTCTACCGCTTTGTCTACGATATAATCGAGAGCATCTTCATCAAACTTCAGTTTAATGCCATCCATCTCAAACAATTTCTGATATTGCTTGACAATAGAATTCTTAGGTTCAACCAAGATTTTGCGCAAAGCCTCCCTATCCAACGGATTGAGATAAGTAAGCACAGGCAAACGGCCGATAATTTCAGGTATCAAGCCAAAAGACTTCAAATCCTGTGGAAGGATATACTGCATCAAATCCTTCTTATCTATCTTAGCTACATTCTGAACCGAATTATAGCCTACTACGTGCGTATTCATACGCTGAGCTATTTTACGCTCAATACCATCAAAAGCACCACCACAGATAAACAGGATATTCTTGGTATCTACATGGATATAATCCTGATCAGGATGCTTGCGTCCACCCTTAGGCGGAACATTAACCATGGTACCTTCCAAGAGTTTCAACAATCCCTGCTGTACACCTTCGCCACTCACATCACGCGTGATAGAAGGATTATCGCTCTTGCGGGCTATCTTATCAATCTCATCAATGAACACAATTCCCCTTTCTGCTGCAGCCACATCATAATCAGCAACCTGCAACAGACGCGACAAGATGCTTTCAACGTCTTCACCCACATAACCTGCTTCAGTAAATACAGTGGCATCAACAATGGTGAAAGGAACATCCAACATCTTAGCTATTGTACGCGCCAACAAGGTTTTACCTGTACCGGTACTACCAACCATGATGATATTACTCTTTTCGATTTCTACACCATCTTCATCCTTTGGCTGCTGCAAACGCTTGTAGTGGTTATATACAGCGACAGCCAAATTGCGCTTAGCCTGATCCTGACCGATGATATATTCATCCAGGTATTTTTTGATCTCTACAGGCTTTGGCACCTCTTTGAGAACAAACTTACCCTCCCCAGCTTTAGGAGCTAAGACCCCTGTAGACTGTATAATTTCATAAGCCTGCTTAGCACAATCTTCGCAAATGAAGCCATTGATACCCGTGATGAGTAATCTGACTTCATTTTCTGATCTTCCACAGAAGCTACATACTTTCTTTGGCATATTATATAATTATTATCTCTTCTTGCGCACCTTATTATATATACGCATATTTACTTAAAACAATTCGTTATTTACGAACCAACACATTATCTATCATTCCATATTCCTTGGCTTCTTCAGCTGTCATCCAATAGTTACGGTCGCTATCAGCATAAACCTTATCATAAGGAGTATGAGAATGGTCAGAAATGATAGTATACAATTCCTTTTTCATCTTCAAGATTTCGCGAGCCTCAATCTCAATATCAGAAGCCTGGCCCTGAACGCCACCTAATGGCTGGTGAATCATGACACGGCTATGAGGCAAAGCAGAACGCTTACCCTCCTGACCAGAAACGAGCAGCACGGCAGCCATAGAAGCAGCCATACCTGTACAGATAGTAGCTACATCGCTAGAGATAAACTGCATGGTATCATAAATACCCAAACCGGCAGTAACGCTACCACCAGGACTATTCAAATAGATAGAAATATCTTTGCCACTATCTACAGAATCCAGATACAGCAATTGCGCCTGCAATGTATTTGCGGTGTAGTCATCAATCTGTGTACCCAGGAAGATGATACGGTCCATCATTAAGCGAGAGAATACATCCATCTGAGTAACGTTCAGCTGACGCTCCTCCAAGATGTAAGGGTTCATATACTGAGCCTGTGCCTTAATAACATCATCAAGCACCATACCATTCATACCAAGATGCTTGGTTGCATATTTTCTAAAATCGTTCATATCTATATAGTATTTTACGTCTTAAACCATACGAAAAAAGAGGTTATCGACCCTTATTTCTCGTTCGGTGGAACAAAGATAATAAAAAAAGTCGATAACCTCGTATTTATTTGAAGTTTTTTTTCAAAAAAATGTTATTCCTGCATCATCTTGTTGAAATTTTCTACAGAAATCTCCTTTTCGTTGAGTTTTACAGCTGTTTTCAGAGCTGCAGCCAACTTACGGTCGATAGAGCGATCTACAAGTGCATCTGTAGCGTCACCCTTCTTGAGGATTTCCTTAGCATAGTTCTCTATGTACTCCTCAGGAATGTTGTTCATACCATACTGAGCGAACTGAGCACGAGCTGCCTCCTTAGCTGTCTCCATCAGGTCATTGTCATCAACCTTGATATTCTGAGCCTTGATAAGCTGCTCCTTGATAAGATGCCATGTCAACTCCTTAATGCTCTCAGCATAGTTCTTCTCTACGAACTCCTCGCCCTTATCCTTGTTGTTAGCCAACATGATACGTTTCAAGAGTGCATCTGGGAACTGCAATTCACCTACCTTCTTCTCGCAGTGCTCGCGAACGTCGAGAATGAACTTATAATCTGAGTCGTTAACGAGCTGTGCCTTCAAGCCCTCTGCAATCTTAGCACGGAAAGCAGCCTCGTCCTTCACGTCAGTATCCTCACCGAGAACCTGCTTAAAGAGCTCTTCGTTGATTTCATGCTTCTTGAAACGCTGGATTTCTGTAATCTGGAAGCTGAACTCTGACTCCAAGTCCTTAACAGCTTCACGCTCAATCTTCAGGAGTGAAGAAACCTCAGTATCGTTCTCTGGATAAGCCTTCTTTGGGTTGAATGTGATTACATCACCGAGCTTAGCATCGTTGAAGAGATTCTTCTGCTCGTCAACCTTGATGTAGCTAGGCATCAGGATAGCACCCTCTACAGTGATACCACCTTCCTTGGTATTGCCATTTTCATCAAGCTCACGCAAGTCACCCTTCAAAAGGTCATTCTCCTCGTACTTCTCAGCCTTCTCATAGCTACCTGCACGCTGAGCGTACATATCAATCTGCTGATCGAGAATCTTATCATCAACTGTGATGTTATAATAATCAACCTTGTCGCGACCATTGAGAGTTACCTTGAACTCTGGAGCAACAGCGATATCAAACATAAATGTGAAAGAAGTACCATTCTCCAAGTCAGCTGGCTCCTGCTTCTCTGATGGGAGAGGCTCACCGAGCATCTGGATATTGTTGTCCTGTACATACTTGTAAATCTGCTGACCAACGAGTTTGTTGATCGCTTCCATTTTTACAGATGGACCGAACTGACGCTTAATCATACCCATAGGAGCCTGACCAGGACGGAAACCTGGAACATTAGCCTTCTTACGATAATCTTTCAATGTCTTCTCGACATCATTCTTGTAATCTTCCTCTTCGACAACGAGGGTCAAAAGACCATTAATCTTGTCAGGATTTTCAAATGAAATTTTCATCTTGATATTTGTTATTTTATTATTGTTAATATTTTCTTTAATTCTACAGTTTTCGTGTATAACCGCAATTGGCTTGCAAAATTACACATTTTTAATGGATATACCTAATATATAAGAGAAAAAAATGATTTTTTAACCATCAGTCGCTGCTTCTTTGGCTCTTTTTTGCTCATCTATGAGCTGAAAGTCCTTCTTTCTGAGCACAAAACTGTTACTCAGATACTTTTCGCGCACAATCTTATTCTCTGCCAATTCCTCTGGTTTGCCCTGAAAAAGGATCTTACCTTCGAACAGCAGATAGGCTCTGTCTGTAATGGTCAGAGTCTCCTGTACATTATGGTCGGTAATCAAAATACCGATATTGCGATACTTCAACTGCCATACAATATGCTGAATATCTTCTACCGCAATAGGGTCAACACCAGCAAATGGCTCATCGAGCATGATAAACTTTGGGTCAATAGCCAGGCAACGGGCAATCTCTGTACGGCGACGCTCACCTCCGGAAAGTTGGTCACCCTTATTCTTACGAACCTTATTGAGACGAAACTCGCTAATAAGACTCTCTAATTTCTGCAACTGATAACTACGTGGTTTTCCTGTCATTTCCAAGACTGAAAGTATATTGTCCTCAACACTCATTTTGCGGAAAACACTGGCCTCCTGAGGCAGGTATCCGATTCCCGCACGGGCACGTTTGTATACAGGAAAATCAGTAATTTCCTGATCTCCCAGAAAGACATGTCCCTCATTAGGCACAACAAGTCCAGTTGTCATATAGAAAGAAGTTGTCTTACCGGCACCATTAGGTCCAAGTAATCCCACAATTTCTCCTTGCTTCACATTGATAGAAACTCCATTGGCAACCGTTCGTTTACCATAGCGCTTCACCAATCCCTCTGTTCGCAAAACCAGAGAATTCTGATTTTGCTGTTCGTTATTGTTAATTTCGTCCATAATTAGCTAATTTGGCTGCAAAAATACTAAAAATAAAGGAAATATCGCTTATAAAATCAAAAACTATTCATAATATTGCAGTTTTTTAGAGGATTTTGGTTAATTTTGCAGCAAAATTCAGTTTTATAATAGCATGTTAATAGAAAAATGGCTTACCACCTTCGGTAAATATCTTATATTGATGGGACGTTCTTTTTCCCGTCCTGAGCGCATGCGCATGTTCTTGAAACAATACATCAAGGAGATGTCGCAATTGGGTATTGATTCTATTGGTATCGTTTTACTGATATCCTTCTTCATTGGAGCAGTTATCTGCATCCAGATGAAATTGAACATTCAGAGTCCATGGATGCCACGATGGGTTTCAGGTTACACCACTCGAGAAATCATGCTTCTGGAGTTCTCATCAAGTATCATGTGTCTGATTCTCGCAGGTAAAGTGGGTTCTAATATCGCTTCGGAGTTGGGAACAATGCGTGTCACCCAACAGATTGATGCCCTTGATATCATGGGAGTAAATTCAGCATGTTACCTCATTCTGCCTAAAATTCTCGGTTTGGTTACCATCATGCCATTCCTGGTTATCTTCAGTTCTGGCATGGGTATTATCGGCGCCTACGGAACAGCGTATATTGGGCATATCCTACCACCAGATGATCTGACACTTGGCTTGCAACATTCATTTAACCAATGGTTTGTATGGATGAGCATCATCAAGAGTCTTTTCTTTGCATTCATCATTTCCAGCGTATCTTCTTATTTCGGTTATACCGTAGAAGGTGGATCTGTTGAGGTTGGAAAATCGTCAACCGATGCTGTTGTCTGTTCTAGTGTTTTGATTCTGTTTTCAGATGTTTTCCTCACTCAAATTCTCTCGTAAACTATGATAGAAGTTAGAAATCTTACCAAGTCGTTTGGCGACAAGGTTGTATTAGACAATATAAACGTCACCTTTGAAACAGGAAAGACTAATTTGATAATCGGACAGAGCGGTTCCGGAAAGACCGTACTCATGAAGAATCTCGTAGGATTACTTCAGCCTACAAGTGGTGAAGTTCTCTACGATGACCGTGACTTCACCCGGATGTCGAAAAAAGAAAAAGTTCTGATGCGCCGCGAGATGGGAATGATTTTCCAAAGCGCAGCCCTATTCGACTCTCTGAATGTACTTGAGAATGTCATGTTTCCACTTGATATGTTCTCTACTATGAATTACAGAGAGCGCGTAAAACGGGCTCAGGAATGTCTTGACCGCGTCAATCTGATAGAGGCTCAGCAGAAATATCCTGGAGAAATCTCGGGTGGTATGCAGAAACGAGTAGCTATTGCACGTGCCATCGTAATGAATCCGAAATACTTGTTCTGCGATGAGCCAAACTCAGGTTTGGATCCAAAGACCTCACTTGTGATAGATGAACTGCTTTCAGGCATCACCAAAGACTATAATATGACTACCATCATCAACACCCACGACATGAATTCGGTGATGGGCATTGGTGAAAACATCTGCTTTATCTACCAAGGTCATAAAGAATGGCAAGGCAACAAAGATGAAGTGATGACCTCAACAAACGAGAAACTCAACGATTTAGTCTTTGCTTCCGATCTCTTCCGCAAAGTAAAGGAGGTGGAGCTGGAAGAAGCTAAAAACAAATAAAACAGTATCGTTCAAAAAAAGCCATCAGCCCAGAAACTGGCTGATGGCTTTTTTATTACCAAATAAATACTATCTCATTTTCCAGGCATCCTTGACCTCTACCATAGGTACCACAATCTGTTCTTTAGTACTGTCACCATACACCACTTGCAGAAAAACATCAGCAACATGATGCGCTGTATCAGCTTTTGCATTCAGAACATTCACCTTAACCATACCTTTATGTTCATCTTGCTGCTGCTCAACAAACATTTTGGCATTCATCAGCAATTGATCCTGATAGCCATTTGGCAACCGATAAGGTTGATTGTAACCATCTACAAACTCCTTATACTTGCCCTCTAAAAGCAAATCATAATATCCCTTGGCTGCAATACCTGCAAGATAGCCAGGATCAGATTTCTCCTCCCTACAGGAAGAAAAAAACAATCCCATCATGAATATCATAAAAATCAAAAGTTTCTTCATTTTTATACACTTTGATTCTGCATTCTTCGCTTCATTTATTTACTTCTGACGAATGAAGACGTTGATAGGACAGCCATGTAATGACCAGTTCTCACGAATCTTATTCTCCAGGAAACGGCGATAGTTCTCCTTGACATACTGAGGCAAGTTTGCATAGAACACAAACGAAGGAATCGTTGTATTAGGCAACTGGGTGCAATACTTAATTTTGATATACTTACCCTTTATGCTCTGTGGAGGATATGCCTCGATAATAGGCAACATCACCTCATTCAACTTAGAAGTTCCAATATGAGCCTTACGGTTCTGGTAAACTTCCTTGGCAGTTTCCAATACTCGGAAAATACGCTGCTTTGTCAAGGCTGAAGCAAAGATGATAGGAAAGTCTACGAATGGAGCCATACGCTTGCGGATAGCATTTTCAAAAGTATCAATTACCTTCTGATTCTTCTCCTCAACCAAATCCCATTTGTTTACTACAACCACCAGACTCTTGTTATTCTTCTGAATCAACTGGAAGATGTTCATATCCTGGGTCTCGATACCACGGGTAGCATCAAGCATCAGGATGCAGACATCACTATTCTCGATGGCACGGATAGAACGCATCACTGAATAGAATTCCAAGTCTTCGCTTACCTTGTTCTTACGACGGATACCAGCTGTATCAACCAGGTAAAAATCGAAACCAAACTTATCGTATCTGGTATAGATACTATCACGTGTAGTACCAGCAATTTCTGTCACGATATTACGATCCTCACCGATAAAAGCATTGATAATGCTACTCTTACCAGCATTCGGACGACCTACTACCGCAAAACGAGGAATATCTTCTTCGATTGCCTCCTCAGGATTATCCTGAAGTTTGTCCAGAATCATATCAAGCAAATCACCAGTACCACCACCTGTAGCTGCACTGATACACTGGGGATCCCCCAAGCCTAACTTGTAGAACTCAGCAGCCTGATAATACTCTGCGCTGTTATCAACCTTGTTAGCAACAAGGATAACAGGCAATTTGGCACGACGCAAAATAAGCGCCACGTCTTCATCCCAATCAGTAAGGCCAGTGTTAACGTCTACCAGGAAGAGAACCAGGTCAGCCTCTTCGGTAGCAACAAGCACCTGCTTGCGGATAGCATCTTCAAAAATATCATCAGATTTTACAACCCAACCACCGGTATCAACAACCGAAAATTCTCTACCATTCCAACTGCACTTACCATACTGACGGTCACGAGTAGTACCGGCAGTATCACTAACGATAGCGCGACGTGATTGAGTCAAACGATTAAATAAAGTAGACTTACCCACATTAGGGCGTCCTACAATAGCTACTAAATTTGCCATAAACAGTCATTATCCTCCTTCCTTTTAGGAGGTATTCAAGGATGTGGTCTCTGCATCCAAGTTAATAATTTGCCGAAGCTGACCTTGCTCCGGCCCTCGCTCTTTTGGCGAGAGTCACTCCCTCGATTACATTCAGGGAGGAGTTATTTTAGTTGATAGTTTACAGTTGATAGTTTATAGTTATTAAGGGCGTCTTTAAACTATTAACTCTTAACTATCAATTATTCCGGATTATATCCAAAGGCATCAAGTTCTCGCTGAGAGCTGCGCCAATCCTTATCAACTTTTACGAAAGTCTCCAAGAAGATTTTCTTGTCGAAGAACTTTTCCAAAGCCTTACGACTCTCGGTATTCACCTTTTTCAATGCAATCCCCTGGTGCCCGATGATGATACCCTTTTGGGAATCACGTTCAACATAAATCACCGCATTAATGTGGATACGTTTTTCATCTTCCTTAAATCGCTCCACTCTTACCTCTACAGAATAAGGTATTTCCTTATCATAATAGAGCAAAATCTTTTCTCGGATAATCTCTGAAACGAAGAAACGGGCAGGCTTGTCTGTCAGCTGATCCTTATCAAAGAAAGCAGGAGATTCCGGCAAGAGTTCCTTAATGCGCTTCAAGAGCATATCCGTTCCGAATTTATTCTTCGCTGAGATAGGAAGAATCTCTGCATTAGGCAACAAAGAGTGCCATTTTTCAACAATATCACCCAACTTCTTCGGATCACTCTGATCAATCTTGTTAATGAGCAAGAGTACAGGAATCTGCATTTTCTTAACCTTTTCCAAGAATTCCATGTTCTTTTCAGGGTTTTCTATCACATCAGTCACATAAAGCAGCACATCTGCATCCGCCAATGCACTCTCAGAGAAGGCAAGCATCATCTCCTGCATCTTGTAATTAGGCTTCAAAACACCAGGAGTATCAGAAAATACAATCTGCATATCATCAGTATTCACAATACCCATGATACGATGACGGGTTGTCTGAGCCTTAAAAGTTGCAATACTAATACGTTCACCCACCAATTGATTCATCAAGGTACTTTTTCCCACATTAGGGTTACCTACTATATTTACGAAACCAGCTTTATGCATAAAAAATTGAATTTAGCAAAATTTTACTATCAAGAAGTTAAGCTCTATTGTTTTTAAGCTAAAGAAACGCATCCTTACTTATTTATAGAGAAATAAGAAAGATGCGTTTCCTTATATAGATTATTATTCTATCCTATTTTTATAGATTACTTTCCGTAAGCAGCGCCATCATATGCCCACTTATAGAAAGAAGCGCCATGTACAAATCCTGCACCAAATGCTGTGAAGATGACGTTATCGCCCTTCTTCAATTGGCTTTCAGCATCCCAGAGTGCCAATGGAATTGTTGCTGCACTAGTATTTCCATAATGATCGATGTTTACAACCACCTTATCAAGTGGAATTCCAGCACGCTTGGTTACTGCCTCAATAATACGGAGATTAGCCTCGTGAGGAATTACCCAGTTCACATCATCAGCCTTCAGGTTGTTCATTTCCATGATTTTCATCACGTCGTTGCTCATATCTGTTACTGCGTAACGGAATACAGTACGACCTTCCTGATAAAGATAATGCAGACGATGATCAACTGTAAAATGTGAAGGAGGGCAAACAGAACCACCAGCCTTCATGTGAAGGAAAGGCAAACCTTGTCCATCTGTACGAAGGTATGAGTTCTGAACTCCAACGTTCTCCTCTTCAGTTGCCTCCACCAAAACCGCACCTGCACCATCTCCGAAGAGAACGCAAGTAGCACGGTCAGTGTAATCTACCAGTGAAGACATCTTGTCAGCACCAATCACAATAATCTTCTTGTATCTACCACTCTGAATCATGCTTGCAGCAACATCAAGGGTATACAAGAATCCACAGCAAGCTGCAGAGAAGTCAAATGCGAAAGCATTCTTCAAGCCCAGCTTACCGAGGACGATAGATGCTGTAGAAGGGAACTTGTAGTCAGGTGTCGTGGTTGTTACAATCAGTGCATCGATTGTATCTGGATCAACGCCAGTCTTCTGAATCAACTGCTTGGCAGCTTTACGCGCCAGATAGCTGGTTCCGAGGCCTTCCTCTGTAAGGATGCGGCGCTCTTTGATACCCACACGGGTGGTAATCCACTCATCTGTAGTATCTACCATGCGAGACAATTCCTCGTTGTTGAGGATATAGTCTGGCACGTAGCCACCGACACCTGTAATTACAGCATTAATTTTACCCATTATTCAGCTGCTTCCTTAACGATTGCAACCTTACCACGATAGTAACCGCAAGTAGGGCAAACAGTGTGGTATACATAGTATGCACCACAGTTAGGGCAAACTGCCAATGTAGGAGCTACTGCCTTATCATGAGTTCTTCTCTTAAGTGTACGTGTCTTTGACTGTCTTCTTTTAGGATGTGCCATAATTTTTAAATGTTTAAAATTTTAATTTTTATTTTTTCAATTTCAATAGAGCTTCCCAGCGTGGATCTACAGTTTTCTCTTCTTCCTCACCGCTTCGGGCGGCAGAATGCTCATTGAGCTTTTCAATCATAGCAGGGTTGCATTTTCCAGGTGCATGCACATGCTTGATGGGAATATTGAGATCTATAAATTCATAGATAAACCAGGCGACATCGAGTATTCCTTCGTTCTCGGCCACAGTCACCAGATCATCATCCTCTGAGTACTCTTCTCCGAATTTTACGACTAGCCTGTCATTAGTCTCAATGGTTTGATCCATATCGTCCAGACATATGTCGCATGGTATGTGAACCACTCCCTCAGTATGGAAATTGAGTTCGAAGAAGTCGTCCGTCCTATTGACAGACAGACTACTTGACAACTCGCCTCTCTGAACATCAGGAGCATCGATTGCCTCAAAATATTCATTGGTAAGCTTAAATTCCTTTTCGGTTATCCCTTGAGGTAAAGCTTTCAAATCAATCTTAAAAGAATCTATGTTACACATATTCAATATATACTATATTGTTTCGGGCTGCAAAGTTACAAATAATTTTTGAGATAAAATAATTTTTTATGTAAAAATCACTAAAATCACTCATTATTAATTAATTATTCTTTCTTTAACTCGATTCTGAAGGTGGTTCCATGCCCAATTTCTGTACTTTTCACCCATATTTTACCATGATGGTATTCTTCTACGATTCGTTTAGCTAGTGATAAACCTAAGCCCCAGCCTCGCTTTTTGGTAGTAAAACCGGGACGGAATACATTCTTCAAATCCTTCTTTCTTATACCATTTCCTGTATCTGAAACTTCTATAATAGCTTTATCAGCTGTTTCTTCCACATGGAGCGTAATCTGTCCACCATTTGCTCCCATAGCATCAACAGCATTCTTCGACAGATTTTCTATCACCCATTCAAAGAGAGAGGCATTCATCTTAACGATAACATCCAGTTCAGGTATTTCCTTCACCAGATTAACATTCTTCGATGTTCGACGATCCATGTAGTCTATAACATGATTCATCACTTCGTTCAAACTTGCAGGAACAGGTTCTGGCAGGGCACCTATCTTTGAGAAACGGTCTGCTATCAGTTGCAAACGCTGGATATCCTTGTTCATTTCAGGAATGAGTTCGTCATCCGGATAATTCATCTTCAGAATTTCAATCCAAGCCATCAGACTGGAAATTGGAGTACCCAACTGATGAGCAGTTTCTTTAGACAACCCCACCCACACCTTATTCTGTTCTGCTCTTTTGGAAGTAAGCAAAGCAAAGATGGCAATAACCACAAAGAGCATGACTACCCCCAACTGAATATAAGGATAAGCTGACAGACGTCGTATCATGAGGGATTCATCATAGCAAACCTGAATATAGTCATGCGTTGAATCATCTAGTTCAATTTTAATATTCTTGCCTTGTTTCAAGAGCCGCTGACCGATGGCAGAAGCATAAGCAAGGGAATCTGCATAATCTTTCCCTTCCACATCAACATTACGAAAAGTCTGAGCATGGTTTTCAGAATCCATTACGATAACCGGAATGGAATTATTTTCATTGATAACCTTCAATACCAAGTTCAAGTCAGTATTCTCATCGGCATTATTGAGCGTACGCATAGCTTCAGCCCAAACCGCCATACGGTTGCGCTCCTCTTCAGCTAAATCATGAACCAGAAAATGGGACACAACAAGAGAGGCGACAGCAATAAACACTGCCGCTATCACCAAAAAAATCTTCACCTGTCGTATTCTATCGGTCCAAATCATGCTGCAAAGATAATAAAAATCCGTGTAATCAACGTCATCTGCTGATAAAAAACATCTTGAGCAGATAAAAAAAACAAAAAAGCCTCAGAAATCTTTCGAAATCTGAGGCTCTTGATAAAAGGAG
>JAJXAL010000211.1:0-2753 GCA_021628325.1 Segatella copri
GCTTTTGGAGCACCTTGCCGAAACGCTCGGATAAAGTCTTGGCGGTCTCGCCAACAACTTGTCCGCTGAAGATATTACCAACGGTATTGATAACGTAGGCTAAGCTCCCAACGCCCATTTTCATATTGCTATGACGGGATTTCGAAAGCTCGCCCCCAAACCGGACGTACACCTCTCGATGTATCCGGCTTTCCATTGATTCATTCAGTCTATAATTTGCCATTGTGTATAAGTTTATGGCAATTATGGCACACAGCTATTGTTTTCCTTTTACGGGCAATCATAAATCGTGCCCAAGCATCTTTTTCTTTCAAGTCTTTGAGCTTGCGAACATGATGCATTTCGAGGTTGCTTGTTGCCCCACAGTATTCACAGACACACGCACTTAATCTGTCCATAAGACTTGTGCGCACAAAAGTGTATTTTGTTTTGGGCATTTCATCAATATCAACAATATTGCAGCCATCTATTTTTCGTTTAAAGCCATCGTGGTAGAAGAGCCTTGTTTTCTCTCGTCCCTTACTGTCCTTGAAACGCACGCCTATTTCCTTTCCGATACGTAGCTTTTTTCTAAGCTTACTACCTTTTATACGGTATTTTTGTCCGAAAGTCTTTATCATGCTTTGTTTCATGATAGTATAAAACGAATTTACGACATTGCTGTTATTTGCAATAGAGTAGTAATTGTAGAAGCCACGTATTTCGGAATTGTACTTATCCAAAATTTCAAGGTCGTCATTGACTGACAAATACCCTCTTGGAATACCTTTCCATATCTCTTTGCCGTATATAGTATTAATTTCAACAGCATCCAGGGCAAGGAGTTTCTTCCGAATGGTCTCTGTCGTTACCTTTAGTACAACTTTGTTGCCAAAGTATCTTTTCAATACTCCATTCTTGTCTCTTTTAGCTCCATTGGTCTTGCGAATATAAACATCGAAGCCCAAGAATTTGGCGGATTGGTTTCCGTGAGTTATAAGTGTCTTTTCATCGGACAATTCAAGCTTTAACTTGTTTTCAAGAAAAGTCTTGATGTCTGCTTTTATACGTAAGCAGTCCTCTTTAGAACCTATAACACCAATTAGGAAATCATCAGCATAGCGTACATATTTAAGACGCTTGTAGTTGCTGTCCATTCCGTCGGCTGCTGGTATTTGCACACGCTTCTTTTCAATTTCTTTAATCTCCTTTTGCAACATGAGGATATTCCCCATGTCTGTTTCTCTTGCGAGTTTTTTGATAACAGTTCTCTTTCGACCTTCAAGCTTACGATGTTCGGGATTTCTGCGCCTTTTCTTTCCTTTGTCGAACTTACCTATGTACTCCATCATATATTTGTCGAGTTTATCCAAATATATGTTTGCCAACAGTGGGCCTATAATACCCCCTTGTGGAGTACCGCTGTAATTGCGGTGGAATACCCAGTTTTCGATATATCCTGCATTTAGAAACTTTCTGACTAATCGAATAAAGCGCTCGTCCTTGATACGCTCTCGGAGAATTTTAATTAGCACATCATGGTTTATATTGTCGAAGAAACCTTTTATGTCTCCCTCTATAAACCATTTTGTACCGATGAAATTATCCTGAAGATATTTCAGTGCAGTATGACAGCTTTTGGCAGGTCTGAAACCATGAGACATATAACTGAAACTGTCTTCGTAAACAGCTTCAAGTATCATTCTCATAACTTCTTGCACTAACTTATCTTTAAATGCAGGTATGCCAAGAGGACGCATTTTTCCATTTTTCTTCGGAATATACGTTCTTCTTGCAGGTGCAGGTTGATAACTCTCATCTCTGAGCTTTTGTATCAACTGTTTAATTTCTACAATGTTCATACCGTCAATATTCTTTCCGTCTGAACCATTGGTGTTATTACCTTGCTTCTTTGACAGTTTCTGATACGCACGGTAATACATTTTCTCATTAAACAAAACCCGATACAATCTTTCAAACTTATAGTCTGTCTGATTGCTGTGTTTTGTCAGACTGTTTAATACTTTTTCTGGATTTCTCATAATGTCTCTTCACATTTTCCGTTAATTGTATTAAAAGAATCAACTGCCGTCCTTCGCCATGTACAAGGCTTTCCCTTGCTCAAACTACTACGACGGCTCCGTTACCTTGTCGGATATTCAGAGGCTACACCTCATAGCTCACAGAGCTTTCCGATTTAGGTAATCCCCATTTAAGTGTATAATAACATAGCTTGACAGATTGTCGGATATGACTTCCGCCCTTTACGTTGATAACGTTGTGCTGCGACCAGTTCTTGCCACATTTCCCAAAGCAGTATGGAAATGGGAGTCGCAGTATGACGATTATAGTTACCTTGACGTCACAGTTTAAGGCTCTAACCACTTGGACTATCATTCAATCAGTATGGACTTTATCCTCATATCTGTCTTTTCACCCACCATTCAGTTGCAGCTTGGTAACTTTGCTGACTTATGGCTTTGCTGACATGCTATACTCCCTGTCCGATTTCTCTTTCAGATAAGTCAGCGGTGATAGGTCATTTCAAAGAACACTTGCCTAACTTCTTGCTATAGAAGTAATTATTACACACCCTTATGGGCGCACCACCTTTGCCTCCTTGTCTCCATAATCGCGGACCAACTGCGAGAAGTCCTGAAAACCAAGGCAGACGGCAACCTTGTTGCTTCGTGCCGTAGCAATCAGATTATCCAAGCCTTTGAAATAGATGGTCGGCAACTCGTCAATGATAACGGATGATTTGAGTTGTCCCT
>JAJXAL010000212.1:0-2719 GCA_021628325.1 Segatella copri
CTTATAAAGATAGTATAGCCAATAAGCTTTTGCAAGAATCAAATCGCATAAAACGTGCTATGAAAAGTTCAAAATAAAGTTTCTGGAAACTAACTAAACTAAATGAGAGGGAAATAAACTTAATACATTCCCCTCTCATTTATTTAGTGTAATTTTGGAATATAATCTTTATCCCTTTATAATAAGGACATTGGGAGGAATGTCCGATTTTGAGGTAACGAATTGCCAACCGTTCTTGTTGCTGCATTCTGCTTTGATATGCTTTCTTGGCATCTCGTCTATGCTACAAAACGTTCTGAAATTTGCTGTGCTTTCACTAACGAGTGCGATTGTAACTGAATCAATATAGCAGAAATACGGTCTATTCTATTCATTTTGCATCTTTAATTTGAATATTTGAATCTTCAATAATAACAGCTTGTTTATTACTTATAGGAATAAGCTGCAACTTCTCATTATATAGTTGAACTATCTTTTCACCTTTTTTCTTGAATGGGAAATTTCCATAATGGGGAATCGTATAAAAATCGACCAAATCTAAAGAAGTACAGTCTTTCAATTCAGGAGCCTTTTCTATTGGATCAAAATTCACACTTCTCATATATTCTGCATCGGGAGAGGCTATTATTGCTCCGGCAGATTCCCCAATATACAGTTTACCCAATTTCACTTGTTTAGATATAATTTTATCAACACCTTTTCTTTTTAACTCTTGCAAAAGGAAAAATGTATTTCCACCTGTTATGTAGATATAATCGCATTTATGTAATATAGAAGATATTTCCTCTTTGGGCAGTTGGGTAATCTCGACTTCTTCAACAATCATTCCTGCTTCTTCTAAAGCCTTTTTCCCCTTTTTTACATAGAATCGTATTGGTTCTGTAAGGCTTGCAGTTGGTATAAAAGCTATAATTTTCCCTTGCAAATCTTCTTTGGCACAATCTACAAATAGATTAGCAACATCAGCAAATGATGAGCATAAAAATAATCTTTTCATATTCTATAATATTAAGTTTAACACTTTTTGATACAAAGATAGCGTCTTCTATGACAGCCCTATGTCAGTAAGTCTAAATATTGAAGAGTTTTTATGAGAAAGTAGGAAAGTTCCTTTGATTGTTCTGTTTCATTGTGCTTGGAAATGAAATGTACAAGATTTGTATTTGCTTTGTGCTGCTTTCTGGCGTGCTATGGACTCGCAATAAATCCCAAAGGCCAAAGGCTTCCATTGAAATTCCGTTAGATAGCAAATCGTAGTGTCTCTGGAGGGATGTTCCTGTTATTCTTGCAGGTTATACCCGCAAAGAGATATATCAGTTGTTTGACAAACAACCGAATATGAATTTACATTGATGATAGGTCAGAAACTCCTCCTTGATAGTGTAAACAGAGCCGTGACTCAGTTCAGTTTACACTACCACTCTTTCTTTATGCCTCCATTTTATCTACTTATTGTTTGTTTTGATATGCTTCTTAATCTTCTTTATAGCCCAGTCGTAATGGCTTGCCGTTGTTGAAACACAGTAAGTGCCAAGCGTAGAAGAGCCTGTCCAACCGAACGAATTCTTGGCAAAGAGTTCTTCATTGGAAAATTGCTCTATCAGTGTCATTACCTCTTTATGACTCTCTTTTAAGATTGTCTTTGCTTCTGTCAGTGGTGTGCTTTGATGCTTCTTCCAAAATTCCAAGTTCATTGCTGGATAGGTTTTCCAATTGTATGGTGTAGGTAGAAACGTTTGGTACTCACCGTTAAGATTGGCTTTTATCCAACTCAGTAGCAGTTGATGCCATTCGTACAGATGTACAAGCACATCTCGCAGATTTTTGTCTCTGCTCCAGTGTGTTTCTTTACCGACCGTTGCCATTTCTTCAGCAAAGGCTGCTTCCTGCTGACTTTTAGTCATACAGTCTATAAGCTTCCACATCTTGTTGAATTGTTCGTTGGCGGATGATGTCAAATCCGCTTTTGTCGTTGCACGTGCCATAATTATTTTCTACTTAGTGTTGTTATATTATTTTCTGAAACTACCATTGCTTGCTGGTTATTGAGATTTCATTGGAAGATAGTTATATTTTTTGCATAATCTGCAATGTGACATATTCGAATATATATGCATTGAAAGTACTTATTTTTTATAAGTAATTGAGAATGAGATAAGTTTTTATCTCATAAAAAGAAGAGGTTACGAATTAGAAATAAACAGAATGTAGCATCCTGCTGTGATTTGCATAACCATCCAAAGAACTCTTTCGGTTGCAAAGGTACGATATTTAATCGGGGATAAAGAATGTTTTAAGATTTTTTAAGTATTTGCATCTTTTCGATGAGCCAAGGACAGCTCATGTTTCTTTCGAGGGCAACGACAATGCATCTTATAATTGCAACATCATAAGACATAATGCCAAACTCATACATAGGGAAGATGGCAACTATTTTATGGCTACAGCCACTGTGAGCACACAGGGACAAAATACCCCAATATTGCAACAGTACATGAAAGCCGATGTCAGAATCATCGTCAGCAATAAAACGTTATGGCAACAGGTATTCGGATAAACTATATCCGAATACCTGCTGTTTGTTTTTGGATGCATATTGTGTTGGTAAGCATCAGATTTTACGCAAAAGTTCTAATTTCCATAAAATTCCTCTTGTAAATCATTGGATATTTAGAAAAATATCGTATCTTTGTCCCCGAATTAAGGCGTTCTTTGCATA
>JAJXAL010000213.1:0-2716 GCA_021628325.1 Segatella copri
TTGTTGCTCAGGTGCTTATAAAAAATATTAAATTATAGTGTTGCGGAAATAAGGGTTATTAATATTTTATTTCTTTATTTATAACCGCTCTTAAAAATCTAATTATATTACATTTTTATATATTTGGTTTACAATTCATCTAATACGTTATATTTGAGGTACTTTTTATATTTGTACTTAGAAAAAATATGCCTGGTTCAGGAGACTGTCACAGGTCAGGGCAGTGCCCTGACTCTAAGGAACAGCTATATTAACCTAAACAGACAGTATGTATAACTTTATAGATTCTGTAAATTTTCTTTTGCAGAAGCAACACCAGCCTTGGCTGCCTGCTCCAGATAATAACGAGCTTGCTTCTCGTTGCCCTTCAGTATCTCATAAACACCTCGGGCATTCTGGGCTTCGGCACTGGTTCCAGCCTTGTCGAGATATGATTTCGCACCATCTGCATCACCGGCATTCAAACGGGTTGTGGCTGCATTCAGATTCGCTGTCTCATTCTCTGGGAACATGCGGACGGCGATCTCCATCACTTCATTAAACTCCTTGCTGCCTGGCTCGTAAGTCTGGGCTACCATGAACATCTCCTCCTGGCTCAACTGCTGTGGCTTGGTCTTGATAATCTCCTTTGCCTCTTCCACATCGAAAGGTTTCACCTTATAAGTAATGTGGTAGTCGGAATGGCGGAGGGCTGGATACCAGGTGTCGAGCATAAAGCGATACTCTGAAGGATACTGCTTCTTAATCTTCAACTCGCGGGCATCCGGATTCAGACTCTTGTCTGCAATAATCGCCAAAATGGCATCCTTATGCTCAAGGTTGCTACCTTTAATATAAGCTATCAGACCATCCCAATCCTCTGGAGTAGAAGAAACCGTGAAGAGATTGTTTGGCAACTTCACCATCCGGCGGACATATTCGGTCAGCGTCTTGGCACGGTTCTTTGCCAGATAATCATTATGGGTGTAAGGACTCTCCGGTGATGCATAACCATGAATGTTGATGCCGCTCACTTCGAGGTTCCTGTCTTCCTTCAATGCATTGATGGTGCGGATGATGCTATCCAACTGTTCAGGATTACGGCGGTAATCAGGATGCAGCTCTATACGGTCTACCGGGAAATCGATATAAGCGCGCTTATCCAGATGACGGACCTTGATTGCCTCTACCTCCGGACGGACGAAAGAAGCTACCGGCTGGCGACGGCGAGAAACCATGAAATCATTGCCATCCTGCAGATCACCACAACCGCAGAGGTCTTCGTGAATATCCAAATCGTAATTTCTTTCCTTAGAAGAGAGAGGAACAGAGGCAAGATACTTCACGGTCTGCTGCTTCTTGTTGTCTCGCTTCACCACCAAAGCCTGAGGTGAAAGCTGCAACTGTTTCTTTCCTACTCCACGTTCATACATAATCTGCTGTCTTCTGCCGTTGATAACAATTTCCGGCATCTTGAGCAGCTCACCTTTATGCTTGATCATCGGAGTATAGACAAGCTGGTTGTTGGTAGGGAGATCCAGGGAATCGAGATTCAGATCCATCGCAACCGTAACCAGGTCATTATGATGAGACATCTGTACATTAGATACCTGAATCTTTTCAGCAGCCAATTTGAGACTCTTGCAATCCTGGGCTGCAAGAGGCATAGCCATCAAAAGAGAGCTGAATAATAATATGTAGTTCTTAAAATCTTTCATACTCATAGATTATGTTTAATGAGTTACAACATATAAATAAGAGAAATGGCTGCCTTGGTAGGACCCACGTAGTTGTCATGAGATGACTTCTCCTTCTCGCCACAGGCACCGCACTTGAACTTGTCGTACTGGATATAATCATATCCGAAACCTACAGAGGTTTCCAGATTCCAGTGCTTGGAAAGAGGCCATTGATAACCAGCGGTCACACCACCACCTACATACCATCCTTCATAGCGATGGTCGCGTAGTGATTTGAAAATGCCAAGGGGTAACTTCACTCCTCCTGCATTAAACTGTCCGCCCATGGCATGAACACCCAAGAACCAGCCATTGAAGCTCTGGCAGAACCAGTAACGATATTCTGGTTGCAAAAGCCAATGACGAAGGCTTGACTGGTCGCCACCGGACTGTTTCCAAGGATTGAAGCCAAAGAATACCTGAGCGGTATGCTTCTTGCCTAAGGCAGTCTCGACACCGAGATTAGGAGTTGTTGTAGCCCAATATAAGAAGTTGGACTTGACTCCCGTGTTTTGCGCATAATTAGCTAGCGATACAAATATGAGTAACACTGTAGCTAAAATTAATCGTTTCACCATCAATTTTTCTTTTTTTGTTTCGTTTATATAAATAGGTAATTATAATAATTAACCGTAATACATGATAATTGGCATTTACCGGGGGCAAAAGTAGGAAAAAGTTGTGAATAGGAGGTGTATAAAATGTATTCTTTTGGTGGAAAGAAACGTTTTAGTACGTTATTTTACTGATTTTACACAAAGAAACCCATAATTTAGCAACATTTTATGCATAAACATCACTAAAGAAGATTCACCATAATTTTTGACAGGAAATGGTAGTGTAGACTATTAGAATACATATAAAGGTAAAAGAGTAAAAAGGTAAAAAGGTAAAAGGAGCTGTGAGGAGCTATGGAAAAAAGCTGGGCGATAAGAAAGCAGAACTGTGGGAAAAACAAAAAAGCCTCAGAAATCTTTCGAAATCTGAGGCTCTTGATA
>JAJXAL010000062.1:0-23230 GCA_021628325.1 Segatella copri
CTTTGATGCAGGCTAAGGCTGGTCGTGAGCACATCCTCAACTGCATGATGGAGACAATCTCTGAGCCACGTGCTGAGATGAAGCCACAGGTTCCACGTATCGTAGCATTCGATATCCCTAAGGAGTTCATCGGTGCTGTTATCGGCCCTGGTGGTAAGATTATCCAGCAGATGCAGGAGGATACTGGTGCGACAATCACTATCGAGGAGACTGATGGTAAGGGTCACGTCCAGGTGTCTGCTCCTAACAAGGATTCTATCGATGCAGCTTTGGCTAAGATTAAGGCTATCGTAGCTGTTCCTGAGGTTGGTGAGGTTTACGAGGGTACTGTCCGTTCTATCATGCCTTACGGTTGCTTCGTAGAGATTCTCCCTGGTAAGGATGGTTTGCTCCACATCTCTGAGATTGATTGGAAGCGTCTTGAGACAGTTGAAGAGGCTGGCATCAAGGAAGGCGACAAGATCAAGGTGAAGTTGATGGAGATTGATCCTAAGACTGGCAAGTACAAGCTCTCTCATCGTGTATTGATGGAGAAGCCAGAGGGTTATGTAGAGCGTGAGCGTCGTCCACGTCCTGAGCGCGGTGAGCGTCGCGGTCGTCGTGATGATCGTCATGAAGGTCGTGGTGAGCGTCCAGCTCGTCAGCCACGTCGTTACGAGCATCGTAATGATGAGCAGGCTCCTAAGGAGTTCAACGACTCTTTGGATCACAACAATGATGTAGAATAATCTGCGTATTAGACACATTATTATATATAAAGGCACATTCCGCATAGGAATGTGCCTTTTTTTAATAGTACTTTCTCTAATTATTGCCGGATATTGTATTTGTATATGGGAATGGAGAATGTAAAGTGTGGATCATATGGGGATATACAAAAAGAGTCACAAGTAAAACTTGTGACTCTTTTCTGCGCTTCAAGATGGGCTTGAACCAACGACCCCCTGATTAACAGTCAGGTGCTCTAACCAACTGAGCTATTGAAGCAATTAAAAAATAATCAGAGTTTGAAGTTGGACTTAAACTCTTTTTGCGCTTCAAGATGGGCTTGAACCAACGACCCCCTGATTAACAGTCAGGTGCTCTAACCAACTGAGCTATTGAAGCGTTTTTTTTTCTGTAAAGAACATGACGTTCCTTATTTGCGTGTGCAAAAGTACTAACTTTTCTTCATTCTGCCAAATTTTTTGCTGACTTTTTTCGCTTTTTCCCTAAAAAAGTGTATTTTTTCTTATCTTTGTGCCACTTTTTGCCTATTTTATGGTGTTTTTCGCAAAGAAATGAGTACTTTTGTGGTCGAAATCTTCTCCCGAGGGCGAATGCCGTGAAGAGGAGGAGGAAATAACCAATAAGTTGAATCATATACAATTAAATAAGGTAACAATGAAAAGAATACTGTTCTCCTTGCTTATGGTGCTCCTGGCAGTTCCTACTTTTGCCCAGGTTGACAAAGATCATGACTTCAAAGCCGCAAAGAATATGGAAATATTCAATGCCATCTACAAAAATCTCGATTTGATGTATGTTGATACGCTCGATGCTGAAGTTGTGGTCGGAAATGGTATCAATGCCATGTTGCGTAGTCTCGACCCTTATACTACCTATTATCCTGAGCAGAAGATGAAGGAACTCAAGAACCTGCTCACCGGCAAGTATGCGGGTGTAGGTGCGGTGATACGCTACAATTTCCAGTTGCAGCGCGTCTGTATCAGCGAGCCTTACGAGAATATGCCTGCTGCAGAAGTGGGACTGAAGAAGGGTGACATCATCCTGAGTATTGATGATGAGGATATGACCAATAAGGAGGTGAGCTACGTCAGCGATCATCTTCGTGGTGACCCGGGTTCTTCTTTCATGCTGAAAGTTAAGCGTCCAAGTACAGGCAAGACGATGAAGGTGAAGGTAACACGCCGTACCATCCAGTTGCCGTTCTTGCCTTATTATGGCATGTTGGAGGGTAACATCGGTTACATCAACTTCAATTCCTTTACCGAGCAGTCAGCCAAGGAAGTGCGTCGTGCTTTCATCGATTTGAGAAAGCAAGGAGCCAAGAGTCTTGTCTTCGATCTGCGTAATAATGGAGGTGGTTCTGTTACCGAAGCAGTCAGCATCATCAATATGTTCTTGCCTAAAGGTAAGACAGTCTTGGAGATGAAGGGAAAGTTGCAGCGTTCTAATCATGTTTATAAGACCACGGTTGAACCGATAGATTCCGTTATGCCGATGGTGGTATTGGTGAACGAGAATTCTGCCAGTGCCAGTGAAATCATGAGCGGCAGTCTGCAGGATTATGACCGTGCAGTAATATTAGGTACGCGCACGTATGGAAAGGGATTGGTGCAGACTACCATGGATTTGCCTTATAACGGACAGGTGAAACTTACTACTGCTAAATATTTCATTCCTAGCGGTCGATGCGTTCAGGCACTCAACTATAAGCACGATAAGGGTGGTTATGTGGAGCATGTTCCCGACTCTCTTACCAAGGTGTTCTATACCGCAGGTGGCAGAGAAGTGAGAGATGGAGGTGGCGTGAAGCCGGATGTAGAAGTAAAGCCTGATTCTTTGCCAAACATTGCCTTCTATCTGGCTGGTGCCCGCGACAGTAATGAGGTGATGCTAAATTATGAGGTTGATTATATCGCCAAGCATCCTGCTATTGCTCCTGCGAAGGAATTCTCGCTGACTGATGCCGACTATGATGAATTCAAGACACGCGTGTTGAAGGCTAACTTCCAGTACGACCGTGAAACAGAAAAGTATCTCAAGGACTTGGAAAAACTCGCTAAGTTTGAAGGCTACTACGATGATGCCAAGGCTGAGTTTGAGGCTTTGAAGAAAAAACTGAGCCACAATGTGGCAAAGGATCTGGATTATAACAAGGATTACATCAAGCATCTGTTGGAAAATGACATCGTTTCTGCCTATTATTTCCAGCGCGGTGCCATCCAGAATTCCATGCGTTATGACAAGCAGATTAAGGAAGCAGTAAAATTGCTGAATTCTCCATCAGAATACGAAAAAATACTGCATCCTGTGAAGAAATAAGTACAAAAACGTGCACAATCGATTAAAAATGTGCACGTTGCGAATAAAAAGTTGCATTTTTTTTGGCTAATCACAAAAATATTTGTAATTTTGCAACGTTCAGTGGAATGAGGGGCTCACAAGAGTTCCTCATTTTATTTTAATAAGGTATATATGATTGATAAAAACGTCGTAAAAAAATTAGTTGAAGAATGGCTCCAAGATAAGGAATATTTCTTGGTAAGCATTGAAATCAGTCCCGACGATAGAATCGTTGTTGAGATTGACCATGCCGATGGAGTATGGATTGAGGATTGTGTTGCCTTGAGTAAGTATATTGAGGATCATTTGAACCGTGACGAGGAAGACTATGAGCTCGAAGTTGGCTCTGCAGGCTTGGGTCAACCGTTCAAAGTTCCACAGCAGTATATCAATTTCATTGGCAAGGAGGTAGAGGTGCTTGATGCCGACGGCAAGAAGGTGAAGGGTATCTTGAAAGCTGTTGAAGGAAATGACTTCACAGTTGGCGTTGAAGAAAAGGTAAAGGTTGAAGGTAAAAAACGTCCGGTTAAGCAGGAGGTTGATCACGTTTACCAGATGGATAAAGTAAAATATACAAAATACATAATTAGTTTCAATTAAGTTATGGCTAAAAAAGAGCAAGAATTGACAGCGAGTATGATTGATACATTCCGCGAGTTTAAAGAAACAAAGAATATCGACCGTACTACATTGGTAAGTGTATTGGAGGAGAGCTTCCGTAATGTACTTGCCAAGATTTTTGGTAGTGACGAAAACTTTGATGTCATCGTGAACCCTGACAAGGGTGACTTCGAAATTTATCGCAACCGTATAGTTGTTGCTGATGGCGAAGTTGAAGATGAAAATAAGGAAATTACACTTTCTGAGGCTCGTAAGATTGAGCCGGATTACGAGGTTGGTGAGGATGTAAGTGAGACGGTTGACTTCAATAAGTTTGGTCGTCGTGCCATCTTGACTCTTCGTCAGACTTTGGCTTCCAAGATTCTTGAGTTGGAGCATGATTCACTCTACAACAAATACAAGGATCGCGTAGGTCAGGTTATCTCTGGTGAGGTTTATCAGGTTTGGAAGCGCGAGGTTCTGATTGTAGATGATGAGAACAACGAGCTCATGTTGCCTAAGACTGAGCAGATTCCTGGTGATACTTACCGCAAGGGTGAGACTGTTCGTGCGGTCATCCTTCGTGTAGACAACGAGAACAATAATCCAAAGATTATCTTGAGCCGTACTGCTCCAATCTTCCTGCAGCGCCTGTTGGAGGCTGAGGTTCCTGAGATTGCAGACGGTCTGATTGCAATCCGCCGTATCGCCCGTCTTCCGGGAGAGCGTGCTAAGATTGCTGTTGAAACATTCGATGAGCGTATCGACCCGGTTGGCGCATGTGTAGGTGTTAAAGGTAGCCGCGTTCACGGTATCGTTCGCGAACTTTGCAACGAGAATCTCGATGTCATCAACTACTCAAGCAATACCAAACTCTTCATTCAGCGTGCGTTGGCTCCAGCCAAGGTTTCTTCAATCAATGTTGATGATGAGAACAAGAAAGCAGAGGTTTACTTGCAGCCTGAGGAAGTTAGTTTGGCTATCGGCCGTGGCGGTATGAACATCAAACTGGCTTCTATGCTTACAGAATATACCATCGACGTATTCCGTGAGGTAGACGAGAATGAGGCCGATGAGGATATCTACTTGGATGAGTTCTCTGATGAGATTGACCAGTGGGTTATCGATGCTATCAAGGGCATCGGTCTTGATACTGCCAAGCAGGTACTCAATGCACCTCGCAACTTGCTGATTGAGAAGGCCGACCTCGAAGAGGAGACCGTTGATCATGTACTCAGCGTGTTGCGCGCCGAATTCGAACAATAATTCCCTTGCCAGCGAGTGCTTGCAGGGAATCTAACTTTAAAAATAGGAGAATAAATAATTTATGAGCATCAGATTAAATAAAGCACTACGTGAATTAAATATAGGACTTCAGACGGCAGTTGAATTCCTAGAGAAAAGAAAAGACCTGGGAGATGTCAAGGCAGAACCGAGCTTCAAACTCACCGACCAGCAATACAAGGCATTGAATGATGCCTTCAGTCAGGACAGAGAGGTTCGTGATCAGGCTGAGAAACTCTTTACCAAAAAAGCAAAAGATAAGAAGCGTGCGCCAGAGCAGAAGGACAATCGCGCTGAAAGCTTGTTGGAGTCTAATGGACAGCAGCAGTATAAGCCGCTGGGAAAGATTGACTTGGACAATATCGGTAAGAAGCCTGCTGCAGAGTCTGTTGCGGAAAAGCCTGAGACTGCTGCCGTCAGTCCTGAGCAGAAGAAAGACGCTCCTAAGGCTGAGCAAAAGAAGGAACAGAAGCCACAACAGGCTTCTCAGCATAAACAGCAAATGAAACAGGAAAATCATCAGAAATCACAGCAGTCAAACGCTCAGATGAATAAGCAGAATGCTCCTCAGGGAAAGAAAGAGCATCATCATGCTAAGAATGAAACTGCACAGCATTCTGCTGGCGCAGCAGACAACAGCGTGTTTACTCTCAAGAGTGAGAAGAAGTTTACTGCTAATGAGCCTAAGGTGTTGGGCAAGATAGATTTGTCTTCTCTCAACCAGAGCACTCGTCCTAAGAAGAAAACCAAGGAGGAGCGCCGCAAGGAACGTGAGGAGAAAATGGCTCAACAGCACAATGAGCGCAAAAAGCGTGTTCGTATCAACAAAGAACGTGTTGACATCAATGCCGAAGCTAAGAATAATGGCGGAGGTAATGGCAACAACGGCGGTAATAACAAGAAGAACAAAAACCGCAACAGAAATAATAACAATAATAATCGCGGCAATAACAACAACCGCGGCAACCAGCGCCAGATCGAGGTTGATGACGAGGCTGTAGCACGCCAGGTTAAGGAGACTCTTGCACGTTTGACCAGCAAGAGTCAGAACAAGAAGGGTGCTAAGTACCGTAAGGAGAAGCGTGAGGCTGTTCAGGAGAAGTTGCAGGATCAGGCTCGCCAGGAGCAGAAGGAAAGCAAGACCCTGAAGCTCACTGAGTTCGTTACCGTTAGCGAGTTGGCTACGATGATGGATATCAGCGTTACTCAGGTTATCTCTACGCTGATGGGCGTAGGTATCATGGTATCTATCAACCAGCGCCTGGATGCAGAGACCATCAACATGGTAGCTGAGGAGTTCGGTTTCAAGACCGAATACGTGAGTGCCGAGGTTCAGGAGGCCGTGAGCGAGGAAGTGGATGATGAGAACGACTTGGTTCCACGTGCTCCAATCGTAACCGTCATGGGTCACGTAGACCATGGTAAGACCTCTTTGCTCGACTATATCCGCAATACCAATGTGATTGCCGGTGAGGCAGGTGGTATTACCCAGCATATCGGTGCCTATAGTGTGACCCTGAAAAGCGGTCGCAAGGTAACCTTCCTTGATACTCCAGGTCACGAGGCGTTTACCGCCATGCGTGCCCGTGGTGCCCAGGCTACCGATATCGCCATCATCATCATCGCAGCCGATGACTCTGTGATGCCTACTACCAAGGAGGCTATCGCTCATGCCCAGGCTGCCGGTGTGCCTATGGTATTCGCAATCAACAAGATTGATAAGCCAGGTGCTAACCCAGACCGTATCCGTGAGGACTTGGCTAACATGAACCTGCTCGTTGAGGAGTGGGGTGGTAAGTATCAGTGCCAGGAAATCAGTGCCAAGAAGGGTATCGGTGTTCACGATTTGCTCGACAAGGTGCTCCTCGAGGCTGATATGCTCGACTTGAAGGCTAACCCTAACCGTCGTGCTACAGGTACCATCATCGAGTCCTCTCTCGACAAGGGTCGTGGATATGTTTCTACCGTATTGGTTGCCAACGGTACCTTGAAGGTTGGCGACATCGTTCTCGCCGGTACTTCTTGGGGTCGTGTCAAGGCGATGTTCAATGAGCGTAATGCCAATATCAAGTCGGCTGCTCCAGCTGAGCCAGCTATCATCCTCGGTTTGAACGGTGCGCCTACTGCAGGTGACCAGTTCCACGTAATCGAGACAGAGCAGGAGGCTCGCGAAATTGCCAACAAGCGTGAGCAGTTGCAGCGTGAGCAGGGCTTGCGTACTCAGAAGCGCTTGACCTTGGGTGATATTTCTCACCGTATCGCACGTGGTGAGTTCCATGAGTTGAACGTCATCGTGAAGGGTGATACCGATGGTTCTGTTGAGGCTTTGAGCGACTCATTCATCAAGCTTTCTACCGAGAAGGTTCAGGTGAACGTGGTGAACAAGGCTGTGGGTCAGATTTCAGAGAACGACGTGATGCTGGCATCTGCTTCAGATGCAGTCATCGTTGGTTTCCAGGTTCGTCCATCTGCCGATGCTCGTAAGGCTGCCGACCGTGAGGGTGTTGAAATCAACACATACTCTATCATCTACGATGCTATCGATGATATCAAGAGTGCGATGGTTGGTATGCTCGACAAGGTGAAGAAGGAAATCGTTACCGGTCAGGTTGAGGTTAAGCAGACCTTCAAGATTTCTAAGGTGGGTACTATTGCCGGTGGTCTCGTTACCGAGGGTAAGGTACATGCTAAGGATAAGGCTCGCGTCATCCGTGACGGTATCGTGATCCGTACTGCTGAAATCGGTGCCTTGAAGCGTTACAAGGACGATGTCAAGGAGGTGGTTACCGGTATGGAATGCGGTTTGAGCCTCGTCAACTACAACGATATTCAGGAGGGCGACGTTATCGAGACCTTCACTGAGATCGAGGTAGAGCAGAAGCTTTAATAAAGTGAAGAGTGAAGAACGAAAAGTGAAGAATTCATTTGTTTTTCGCTCTATCATATATATAATAAGGTAGGGATGAGTCCTCAGCGGCTTATCCCTATTTAGGGTTAAAATAACGAAAGGTTATTCTAAATAACAATGGCAGAAATAGAGAAAGAACAGAATCAGGTTGTCAAGGATGTGATAGACCAGAAATACGAGTATGGTTTTACCACCGATGTACATACTGAAATCATAGAAAAGGGTCTCAACGAGGAAGTTGTGCGCCTGATCTCGCAGAAGAAGGGAGAGCCAGACTGGATGCTCGAATTTCGTCTGAAAGCCTACAATTACTGGAAGACGCTCAAGGAGCCAAAGTGGGGACACGTTCACGTGCCACCTATTGACTACCAGGAGATTTCATACTATGCCGACCCTTTGGCAAAGAAGCCGAAGAATAAGGAGATTGATCCTGAGCTGGAGAAGACATTCGATAAACTTGGTATTCCTCTGGAGGAGCGTCTGGCTTTGAGCGGTACCGCCGTAGATGCCATCATGGACTCTGTGTCGGTAAAGACTACTTTCAAGGAGAAACTCCGTGAGAAGGGCGTCATCTTCTGCAGTATTGGTGAGGCTGTGAAGGAGCATCCTGATTTGGTAAGAGAGTATCTGGGAACCGTAGTTCCTTATCGTGATAACTTTTATGCAGCCTTGAACAGTTGCGTATTCAGTGATGGCTCATTCGTTTATATTCCTAAGGGCGTCCGCTGTCCGATGGAGTTGAGCAGTTACTTCCGCATCAATGCCCGTAACACCGGTCAGTTTGAGCGTACATTGATCATCGCCGATGATGATGCCTACGTTTCTTACCTGGAGGGATGTACAGCGCCAATGCGTGATGAGAACCAGCTCCATGCGGCTATCGTAGAGATTATCGTCAAGGATAATGCTGAGGTGAAATACTCTACTGTTCAGAACTGGTATCCTGGTGATGAGCATGGTAAGGGTGGTGTGCTGAACCTGGTAACCAAGCGAGGCGACTTGCGCGGTGTGAACTCTAAGTTGAGCTGGACTCAGGTAGAGACGGGTTCTGCGATTACCTGGAAGTATCCTTCCTGCATCTTGCGTGGCGACAACTCTGTAGCTGAGTTCTACAGCGTGGCTGTTACCAACAACTATCAGGAGGCCGATACCGGTACCAAGATGATTCACATGGGTAAGAACACCAAGAGTACCATCATCTCTAAAGGTATCTCGGCTGGTCATAGCCAGAACTCCTATCGTGGTCTGGTTCGTGCCACATCCAATGCCGACAATGCACGCAACTACAGTTCCTGCGACTCCTTGTTGCTGGGTAGCGATTGTGGAGCACATACCTTCCCATATATGGATGCCCATAACGACACAGCCGTGTTCGAGCATGAGGCAACTACCTCGAAGATTTCAGAAGACCAGCTCTTCTATTGCAATCAGCGAGGTATTCCTACCGAGGAGGCTGTCGGCTTGATCGTAAACGGTTATGCCAAGGACGTGCTCAACAAGTTGCCTATGGAGTTTGCCGTAGAGGCACAGAAACTCCTGAGTGTTTCACTCGAAGGCACCGTTGGCTAAGAATAATAAGAAAGAGAGGTAGTTATGAAAAGAATATTGTTGATGTTATTGTTAGTTGATAGCTTGAACTTAACGGCTCAAGACCTTTTCAATCATCAAAAAAATGGCTTGACGGCACAGCAAGATTCCATCGTTGCATCTTTTGTTGCGAAATGCAAGCAAGAGCAAAATGTGTATCTTCGTTGTGGTCGATATTGTCATGTTGATGAGTCTGACCCAACATTGACCAAGTCCATTATGCAGACATCGAGTTATGTTCCGCAGATGAAGGGTAAGGTCATACGACCAGGTGAGTGCTCATTTTGGGTACTAGACCCTCCTTCGTTGTTTGTGCAATGGGGCTGGGAGAAGTCACCATCTTTCTTTGAAGAGTTATGTTCCAATATTTTGAACGCATTTTTTAAGTAATAATATGTTAGAGGTAAAGAATCTGCATGCTACTATTGCAGGCAAAGAAATATTGAAAGGTATCAACCTGACTATTAATGATGGTGAGATACATGCAATCATGGGACCTAACGGTTCCGGTAAGTCAACCTTGAGCGCTGTGCTCACGGGTAACCCTCTCTATACCGTAACCGAGGGTGAGGCTATCTTCAACGGCAAGAACCTTCTGGATATGAAGCCAGAGGACCGTGCCCGTGAAGGCTTGTTCCTCTCTTTCCAGTATCCGGTGGAGATACCTGGCGTATCCATGACCAACTTCATGCGTGCGGCTATCAATGCCAAGCGTGAGTATCAGGGTTTGGAACCATTGAATACAAGCGAATTCATGAAGCTGATGCGTGAGAAGCGCGAGTTGGTGGAATTGGACAGCAAGTTGGCTCGCCGTTCAGTAAACGAAGGTTTCTCGGGTGGTGAGAAGAAGCGCAACGAGATTTTCCAGATGGCTATGCTGGAGCCAAAGCTCTCTATCCTCGATGAAACTGACTCTGGTCTCGATGTGGATGCGATGCGTATCGTGGCTGACGGTGTGAACAAGATGCATACCGACAAGACATCTGCCATCGTCATCACTCACTACGAGCGTCTGCTCGATATGATTAAGCCAAGTGTGGTTCACGTACTCTATAAGGGTAGAATAGTGAAGACAGCTGGTCCTGAACTTGCCAAGGAGATTGAGGCTCGTGGCTACGACTGGATCAAGGCTGAAGTAGATGAGAAATAATTAGGAGGATGGCTATGCTTTCAGAAAAACAATATTTAGACTTGTATCAGTCTTCTTCGAGAATAATCAAGAAGAACAGTGCTGAGGTGCTCAATGCGGTGCGCGATGCTGCGTTTGAGAACTTCCGTCGCTTGGGCTTCCCTTCCCGAAAGGTAGAAAGATACAAGTACACAGATATGAGCGCCATCTTCGAGCCAGATTATGGCTTGAACTTGAATCGTCTGGAAATTCCGGTAGATCCATACGAAGCTTTCCGCTGCGATGTGCCTAACCTGAGCACTTCGCTCTACTTCGTGGTGAACGATGCTTTTTATAACAAAGCATTGCCTAAAGTAGAGCTTCCGGAGGGCGTAATTGTGGACTCTTTGAACAAGATTGCTGCAGAAAACCCTGAATTCATCGGGAAATACTATGCTAAGATTGCCAAAACCGATGAAGATGGCATCACGGCATTGAATACATTCCTGGCACAGGATGGCTTGCTGATTTATGTTCCAAAGAATGTAAAGGTAGAGCGAACCATTCAGGTCATCAATATTCTCCGTTCGGATGTTGATTTGATGGTAAACCGCCGTGTTCTCATCGTGATGGAACAGGGTGCTGAGGCTAAGTTCCTCTTCTGCGACCATGCAGCCGATGACAAGAACTTCCTCGCAACTCAGGTAATCGAGGCTTATGTTGGCGAGAATGCCAGTCTCGACCTCTATTGTCTGGAGGAGACTCATTACAAGAACCGTCGTGTCAGCAACGTTTATATTGAGCAGCAGGCTAACAGCCGCGTGAACCATAACGTCATCACGCTTCATAACGGTATTACCCGCAACCGTCTTGACCTCGTATTCAAGGGCGAGGGAGCTGAGTGCTTCTGCAATGGTTGTGTGATTGCCGACAAGAACCAGGTGGTTGATAACAATACGCTCATCGATCATCAGGTGGGTCATTGTACCAGCAACGAACTTTATAAGTATGTGCTCGATGGTGAGGCACGTGGTGCTTTCGCCGGTAGAGTGCTGGTTCGTCATGGTGCCCAGAAAACTGTTTCTCAGGAAACCAACCAGAACCTCTGTGCTACGAAGACTGCCCGTATGTTCACCCAGCCGATGCTGGAGATTTATGCCGATGATGTGAAGTGTGCGCACGGTAGTACTGTAGGTCAGCTCAACGATGCCGCATTGTTCTATATGCAGCAGCGTGGTGTGAGCCGTGAGGAGGCTAAGTTGCTCCTTCAGTTTGCATTTATCAACGAAGTCATCGACAAGATGGAGCTGGAGCCATTGCGTGACCGCCTGCATCATCTCGTAGAGAAGCGATTCCGTGGTGAACTCAATAAGTGTGAGGGCTGCAAGCTTTGCAAGTAGATAATATCCTTTTAAAGGAGTTAAGTTCTTAAAAATATGTATGATATCAATCAAGTAAGAGCAGATTTCCCGATTTTATCGAGAAAGGTCTATGATAAGCCATTGGTGTATCTGGATAATGCGGCAACTACGCAGAAGCCATTGTGCGTGCTCGATGCCATGCGCGATGAGTATCTCAATGTAAATGCCAATGTGCATCGTGGTGTTCACTATCTCTCTCAGCAGGCTACCGACCTTCATGAGGCAGCCCGCGAAACCGTGCGCAAGTTTATCAATGCGCCTAAGGTTGAGGAAGTCATCTTTACCCGTGGCACTACAGAGAGTCTGAATCTCGTGGTTTCATCGTTCTGCGATGCCTTTATGAGCGAGGGCGATGAGGTGATTATCTCTACCATGGAGCATCACTCCAATATCGTGCCTTGGCAGTTGCAGGCTGCCAAGAAGGGAATCGCTATCCGTGTAATCCCTATCAACGATAAAGGTGAGATTAACCTCGATGAATTCGCCAATTTATTTACCGAACGCACCAAAATCGTGAGCATTGCCCAGGTGAGCAACGTGCTCGGTACGGTGAATCCGGTAAAAGAGATGATAAAGATAGCTCATGAGCACGATGTGCCTGTCATGGTGGATGGCGCTCAGAGTACTCCTCATTTTGCTGTGGATGTACAGGATATGGATTGCGATTTCTTCGCTTTCAGCGGACATAAGATTTATGGTCCTACTGGTATCGGTGTGCTTTACGGCAAGGAAGAATGGCTCGACAAGCTGCCTCCTTATCAGGGCGGTGGCGAAATGATTGAGAGTGTAAGTTTCGAGAAGACTATTTTCGAGAAGTTGCCTTTCAAGTTCGAGGCTGGTACTCCTGATTATGTAGCTACCCACGGTCTGGCAAAAGCCATCGATTATGTTTCTGCACTCGGCATGGATAACATAGCCAAGCATGAGCAGGAATTGACCCGTTACTGTATGGAGCAGATGCGAACCATCGATGGAATCAGACTTTTTGGTGAACAGGAGGGCAAAGATGCCGTTGTCAGCTTCTTGGTTGGTGATATTCATCACATGGATATGGGCACCTTGCTCGACCGTCTGGGCATCGCTGTACGTACCGGTCATCATTGCGCTCAGCCTTTGATGGACCGCTACGGCATTCTCGGCACCGTTCGTGCCAGCTTTGCCCTATATAATACAAAGGAAGAAATAGATGCGCTTGTAGCGGGCGTAAAACGCGTGGCTATGATGTTCTAAAGATAAAGACTTTGTAGCCGCATACAGCGCACGTAAAAGCCTTATTTAGCCAACTGGCGAGCGAAAGACAACCTACTGGCAAGCAAAGAACAGCCAACTGGCGCTACTGCGGACAGTTGGCTGTTTGCGTTTGGCAGTTATCAGAAAGTTGAGGTTGGAATGCCCAAATACTCTTCACTCTTCACTCATTTGTCGTAACGTATTGTTATACTGATACTTACGCGCTGAAGAGACGCTCTGACTCTTCACCCACTCTTCACCCTCTCTTCACCGCCTGGTGCTATGAGGGTGAAGAGTAGGTGAAGAGTGGGTGAAGAGTTGGTGAAGAGTTAAAATGCTCTTGTCTTTGTAACTGACTTATAATTAGGCGGTTACAAAATAGAGGTGAAGAGTGAAGAGATAAACGTAAAATTCATCATAATTATGTTAGAAAGTCATTATTACAAGGATATGGTAGAGGCTGGCTGCGATGAGGCTGGCAGAGGATGTTTGGCAGGCAGCGTATATGCAGCAGCCGTTATCCTTCCGCCCGGTTATCAGAATGCCGAATTGAACGACAGTAAGAAGCTCACAGATAAGAAGCGCAAGGCGCTCCGCGAGCAGATAGAGCGTGATGCTGTAGCTTGGGCTGTGGGCATTGTTACTCCCGAAGAAATCGATAAAATCAATATCCTCAACGCCAGTTTTCTGGCTATGCACCGTGCCTTGGACCAGCTCAAGGTTCGTCCGGAGGCAGTTATCGTGGATGGTAACCGCTTCAAACCCTACAAGGATTTGCCTTATACAACCATCGTAAAGGGTGACGGCAAGTATCTGTCTATTGCAGCAGCCAGCATCCTTGCCAAGACCTATCGTGATGATTACATGGATGCGCTGGCAGAAGAATATCCGCAGTATGACTGGAAAGGCAACAAGGGTTATCCTACCAAGAAGCATCGTGCTGCCATCAGGGAATTTGGAGTCACTCCATATCATCGCATGAGTTACAATCTTTTAGGAACTGGCGAATTGAGTATAGATTTCAAGGATTAGAGGCTACAGATTTGGTCCTTTAATTTAATACGAAGTCTGTTTTTTCTGTCGATTATTATAAACGAAAAGGAGGTAAATGCCATCGATAGGTATTTACCTCCTTTTCGTTTTTTCAGACAGATACGGAGAATGTCTAATCTGTCTTTTATCATCAAGGCGATATTAGAAATCGAGAGTGATACCCTTTTCGTCAATCTTCTTGTATGTCTTGTCGTTGACAGTTACATTCTTCGAGTTCTTTGCATCGAAGGTGTGATTTTTTGCACTAACCTTGATGTTTTCGAGCTTCACGCCGTCAGTACGGTTGATGACGATACCATACTCAGCATTGTTTACCTCCATATCCTTGATGTGGATGTTGCTTACCGGCATCTCTGGGAGACCGTTGAAGTAAGCTGCACGACGGGCTGTGCGGCAGATGACATGGTTGATGTCGATATTGCGGAAGCAAGGAGTTGTCTCATCTACCTTGAACTTCTGTACCTTCTGGCTCTTAGCCTCATCGCCATCGTTGAGAACCTCAACGGCAGACTTGCCACCGTAGTAAAGATCGAAGGTGATGACATCTGTCTGAATATCAAACATTGACATGTTGTCGATGTAGATATTCTCTACTACGCCACCACGACCGCGGGTACTCTTGAAACGGAGACCTACATCGGTGCCGAGGAACTGGCAGTCGCTCACCTTGATATTCTTTACGCCACCACTCATCTCGCTGCCAACAACGAAACCGCCATGACCCTTGAATACGGTACAGCCGTTTACGATGACATTCTCGCAAGGAATGCCGCGCTTTCTTCCGTCAGCATCCTTACCGCTCTTGATACAGATACCGTCATCGCCTACATCGAAAGTAGAATTGACGATAAGTGCATTCTTGCAGCTCTCCAGGTCAAGACCATCACCATTCTGGGCGTAAGAAGGGTTGCGGACCAATACATCTTCTATAAGAACGTTCTCGCACATCAGCGGATGGATGTTCCATGCAGGTGAATTCTGGAAGATAACACCATTGAGCCAAACGTTTTTGCAGCTTACGAGACTGATCATTACAGGGCGGAGGAAACGCTTGATCTCATTCCATTCTTCTTCTGAAGCTGGAGTTTTAGGCACATTCATGTTGGCACTGTTGTCTGCCTTCAATGCACCTTCTGATGGGAACCAGTAGTCGGCTCTCTTGAATGCACCGCCACGTGAAGTAATCTGCTTCCACTGCGCAGCGGTAACCTTCTGCTTCTTTAATGGGCACCAGTATTCTCCGTTTCCGTCAATGCAGCCCTGACCGGTAATTGCCACGTTGGTAAGATGATGACCAGAGATAGGCGACTGGCAGCGGCGTGTATCCAGACCCTCGAATGATGTATCTACGAAAGGGTAGAGAGCATCATCAGGTGAGAAAAGGATGACAGCACCTTTTTCGAGATGCAGGTTGATATTGCTCTTCAATACGATAGGACCTGTGAACCATACGCCCTGTGGAACGATGAGTTTGCCGCCGCCTTTCTGAGTCAGCGCATCGATAGCCTTGGCAAAGGCTGTGGTACAGAGAGAAGAGCCATCGCCAATGGCACCAAAGTCCTTGAGGTTTACCTCATTGGCTGGGAATTGCGGACGGGTCACCTTCTCCATCTGGAATGGTAGATTCTCGTAAAGAGCATCATACTTCTTGATGTCGGTTGCCTGGGCACTTAGCGCCAACAAGCAAGCACATACCATGCTAAAAAATTTCTTCATCTATTTTTTTTCGGTTTGTTGGGTTATTATATATAAGCTATTTCTTCTGCAAAGATAAATATTATCTTTTGAAAAGCCAAAAATAGTAAGGCTTATTCTAAATAAATCGCTGTAAACGTTTTCGTGGAATGGGGGATATGATAAGATATAAACGGATAAATAATGATGTTATAAGTGCATATATAATAAGGTATATAAATGAAAAAAGGAGAGAAGTAAAACTTCTCTCCATCTTGGTACCCAGACCCGGGATCGAACCGGGATGGATTGCTCCACTGGTGTTTGAGACCAGCGCGTCTACCGATTCCGCCATCTGGGCAAATACCACCTTGCTTATTTGCGGTTGCAAAGGTACTAATAATTTTTGAACTGACAAACTTTTTGGTGACTTTTTTTTCTAAAAATGCATTTTTAATGCAGAAACATTAAATTTTTGTTGTTTTTATAGTCCACTTTATTAAATTTCAAGAAAATCTTTGGCACTTTCACGGATAATCACTAACTTTACAGATGAATTTTGAAAACCAACAAAATATTAGACTCAAGATATGAAGAGTAACGGAAATAATTATTGTGTGATATTGGCAGGAGGTAAGGGACGCAGACTATGGCCTTGCAGCCGCAGCAACTATCCGAAGCAGTTTGTCGACTTCTTTGGAGTGGGGCGCACCCAGCTTCAGCAAACCTTTGACCGTATGGCAAAGATCGTGCCTGCCGACCATATATTTATCAACACAAATGAAGAATATGTTCAACTGGTAAAGGAACAGTTGCCTGAGGTTCCTGCAGAACGGATATTGGCGGAACCTATTCATCGCAACACGGCACCTAGCATGGCATGGGCCAATCATCGCATCTCGATGCTCAATCCTGATGCCTGCATCATCGCAACTCCTTCGGATCAGGCTATCTTCAATGAAGATGCTTTCCGGGAGAACGTATTGGAAGGCCTGGCTTTTGTGGCAGAACATGACCGTTTCCTGACGATGGGTGTGAAACCAACCCGTCCTGAACCTGGATATGGATATATTCAGATGGGCGAAGCTATCGGCAACGGATTGTATAAGGTGCAGTCGTTTACAGAAAAGCCGGAAAGAGAGTTTGCCAAGATTTTTGTAGAGAGTGGAGAGTTCTATTGGAATACGGGTTTATTCCTTTCTAATGTGAAGTATCTGCGTGAGTGCTTCTGCAAGATTCTGCCTCCTGTACTCCGTGATTACGATAAACAGTATCCGGAATTCAGTGTGGAGACAGAGAACGCTTACATGAAGGAGAGTTTCTCTTCTTATCCGAATATCTCAGTAGATTTCGGCATCCTTGACAAGCCTAGCAATGTCTATATGATGAAGTGTGACTTCGGCTGGGCTGATCTGGGTACCTGGCACAGTATCTACGAGGCGATGCAGAAGAGCAGCGATGACAACGTGGTGATTGACAGCGATGTGATGATGGAGAATTGTCACAACAATGTGATCAAGTTGCCTAAAGGAAAGCTGGCTGTATTGAACGGACTGGATGGTTTCATAGTAGCCGAGAATGACAATGTATTGTTGATATGCAAGAAAGAAGATTCTTCTGCCCTGGTTCGCAAATATGTGAACGAGGTACAGATGAAGAAAGGCGATGAGTTCGTCTAAGCAAGAGCTTATGAAATAAAGATATAAAAAGAGCTGCGAAGCATATTCGCAGCTCTTTTTCTGTTTGAAACTTCTTGCATTTAAAGTTTCTTGAATTCCGTATAAATCTTATCAGCAATTTCCTTGAATTCTTCCTCTGTGAGCTTGAGATGCTCCTTGCGGAAGTTTACATCAGCTTCGCTGTTCATTGGGATGAGGTGGATATGCGCATGAGGAACCTCCAGCCCCAAAACAACCTGCGCCACTTTCTTGCATGGGAAGGCTGCCTTGATAGCCTTGGCTACCTTCTTGGCGAAAACCTCAAACTCAGCCAAGTCTCCGTCTTCCATATCGAAGATGTAATCAACCTCCTTGCGGGGAATTACCAAGGTATGACCTTTGCCGATAGGGCTAATGTCGAGGAAAGCATAGAACTTGTCGCTTTCTGCACACTTGTAGCTAGGAATCTCTCCTGCTGCAATCTTTGAAAAAATGCTTGCCATAATCGCTAATCAATTTATAATTAATAATTTATAATTTACAATACATATTATCTTATTCTCTTTTTGATGTCGTTGCATCGGTTACTTTCATTTTCTATAGAGTATATCGGGTAGGCTTACATATAACATAAAAGGAACCGTCATACGGGCATCGCTGCCGATATGATAGTTCCTTTTATTCCGTTTTATTCAAATGAAATCTTGTCGATGCGAAGGTTGATGGTGCCGCGAGGAATCTTGATTTCTGCAATCTCACCTACCTTCTTGTTGAGCAATCCCTGTGCGATAGGAGTCTTGATGGAAATCTTGCCTTCCTTCAAGTTTGCCTCGCTCTCGCTCACGATGGTATAAGTCATCTTTGCCTTGTTAGCCATGTTGGTCATCTCTACCTTCGACATAATCTGCACGCTGTCGGTGCTGAGCTGCTTGGTATCGATAATCTTGGCCTCGGCAATGGTGAGCTTCAGGCGATTGATCTTATCTTCCAGATGAGCCTGTGCCTCTTTAGCGGCATCATACTCAGAATTCTCACTTAAATCACCCTTGTCGCGGGCTTCAGCAATTGCGGCTGATGCCTTAGGGCGCTCTACAGATACGAGCTGTTTCAGCTCAGCTACGAGTTTGTCGTAGCCTTCTTGTGACATGTAAGCCATAATTTTCTTGTTGTTTTAATGTTATTAATAATCGGTTGGCAAGTAGCATAAAAAATAAAGAATTCCAGTGCCAGTGGAGCACCGGAATCCTATATCTGTATTTATGTCTCTTGTTTATCCTTTTGTGTATAATCCGAATGCAAAGATAGGACTTTATTTCCGTATCACCAAATTTTTTGGGGGAAATTTTAAAAATATCCTCCTTTTTCCTTCACATAGTTCATTAATTCGCTAAAAATCTGATTATTGCGCAATATCTCCGGGTTGCCTGTCATAATCATCTGCTTTCGGGCACGGGTGATGGCTACGTTCAGCTTGCGGTCGATGATGGCGCCGTCTTCTACGAAACTGTTGCCGGCAAGGAAGTCGAGCTGCCAGATGTTCTGGATGGTGAAACTGTAGATGATGACATCTCGCTGGCTGCCCTGGTACCGCTCTACGGTATCGATACTGATTTTCTCCAGTTCCGGAATACCGAGCTTTTCGATGCCTTTGCGCACCATGGCTATCTGGTTGCGGTAAGGAACGATGACGCCTACCGTCTTCTTGGCATCGAAACGCTCTCCATAGAAGCGGTGGATGCGGCGAAGCAGGTCTACCACGATTGCTGCCTCGTTGGCATTGATCTTATCAGATACATTCGGTTCCTTGCAGAATTTGGATGGGAGGAATATCATGCGGTGCTCCTTCAGCAGGTCGTCGAGCGCATCTTCTGATGGGAGAGTATATGACAGCTCCGTCTCCAACTGGTGTGGACATGGCACGGGTTCCAGTTTCTCCCGACGGTAGAACATCCGGTTAGGAAACTCTGCAATCTCGGGATGCATTCTTCCCTGGCGGCGCAGAATGCCGATGAATTCGCTGCGCTCTTCGTGATCTTCCCAATGAATCAGACGTTCGAAGAGGGAGTTGCGGCAGTTGGTAAGACAGATGTCCTGCAGGATGCTCATGTCGATGACGCCACCTTTCTGACTGTCGTTGATGGTAGGAATGCCTGAATCCTGCTCGCTCTGCTGCACCACGGCTGGCAACTGCTTGTAGTCGCCAATGAGGATGAACTTATCTACTGCTGATAAGAGACCGATGAGATTTGGCTCCAGTATCTGGCTCGACTCGTCGATGATGGCAAGCTTGAAGTGCTTCAGCGAGAAGATGAACGGCTTGGAGGTCATCATCGAAGTGGTGCCCACGATTACACGCGTTCCTATTATATATTGTTTGATGGCTTCGAGCTTCGGACAGTCGCTGATGGCTTTCTCTATCAGATAAGGGCGGAACCGCTCATCGCAGGAGTACTCGCTGCCGAGGCGAAGGAATGGGATGCCGGAATCTACCAGCATCTCGCAGATTTCATCCACGGCTCGGTTGGTATAACTCATCAGGAGGATGGAGGATGCAGGCTGCTGAGCCGTCTTGCCTCCCGAGGCGATGCTTTCTGCTGTCGGCATTCCCGTTCCATCGTTCAATGCCTCTTCTACCATAAACTTCAGGGCACGACTGGTCTTTCCTGTTCCCGGAGGTCCCACGAGCAGGAAGTAATCCTGTGCCTGCTTGGCACGGAGAATGATGTCGTCCAGTACATCATCGTAATGTCTGGTCAATGACAGCGAGGTGTTTCTTTGCGGAGCACGCTGCCCTAACAGCAGGTCGCGTTTCTCCTTGGGTGCACAGATAAACTGGTGCAGGTTACGTATGCTTCCGCCTGTTGATGCATCGCTCGTTCCATGTTCTATGGCGTAAGGCAGATTCATCTCGAAGATATCGGCATTCTGCTGTCCGTCGGTGAGATGCACCACAATCTCATCGCTGTGAATCTCCTGCAGTACACCTTTATATAATATAGCCTTTCTTACGTCGGGTTCTTCCTTCAGCTTGTAGGTATAGAGATACACCATGTCGCCGATACGGAAGTTGGGCAGAAAGTCCTTTCCCTGGTCGGGCACGCTCAGGGTGATGGTATCATATCCGCTTCCTGCGCTGCTCTGTTCCTTTCGGATGATGTGCAGGTCGGTATAGATGTTGCCCGCATCTTTCTTTTCGGCGAGTGGCATGGTCCAGAGGTCGGAACTGGATGTGTTCGTTCCTTCCTGTGCGCCCACCTTGCTGATCATCTGTTCCCGCAACACGAAGGTCATCATGCGGCAGAAGTAGGCCTCTTCTATTGGGGAGAGGTTGTGGAGCGGACTGGTGATGGCTTCTATCTGCGGCTTCAGATACTTGTTGTAGAAGAAATCCTGCGTGCCTGCTACATTGAGTACATCGGGTGTAAACTCGTTGAGTGCATGTTCAAAACCTTCCTTGGCTATCTCGAAAGAAGCGGCTACCAGCTGGTTGCGGTATTCGATGGCTTCCTTGAAGAGCTTTTGGTAGTAAGCTACCACCATCAGTCCGTCTTGCGGCTGATACTTGGAGTAGAGCAGACGGATATTCACGCGGTCGTTGCTCAGCTTGAAGTTGTGCTGCAATACGCCATAGTAGAGCAGCAGCTGTACATAGTGGGGCTCCAGCTGATAACTGTGATAACCCGGATCTACCTGGTGGGTTTCGATATTCATGTTGCGTCCCGATTTCTGCTCCACCAGCAGTTTGCAGTCGGTGGTCATCAGGTCCACACGTCCCTGTATGCCGAGTGCTTCGCAGACGAACGAAGGTTCGAGGATGGCTTTCTTCCTGTCGTAAAGACTTTCGCCACGGAAGGCTGACATCTGTGCCTGCGATGCGGTGCGGGGAAAGAGAATATCCACTACCTGCTGCAGATTGAATGCCTGCTGGTTGGCATCGGTATAGAATTTCTTGGCATCAAACCAGGGACAGGTGCAGAACTCCAGTGCTTTCTCCCTGAAATTCGTCTTTATGGTTTCGTTCATCTGGTATTTGCCGTTTGTATTGATGATGTCATCCAGCGCAGCACCGGCAAAGTTACCGAGCAGGGTAGCCTGGGTGTTGGCACGGGGCTTCATCTGGTTCAGCAGATAGAGCAGGGGATGATGACCGAAAGCCGTGAAGCAGGTGGCGATACTACTGATATCTACCAGATAATCGGGTTCCACCACGATGAGTCGGGGTGTGATGACGGGCTGCTTTACCTGACAGTCGAGCAGGTTGAGCTGCATACCTTCCTTCAGGATATCCCAGAGGTAGGTATGGTCGATATGGTTCTCTTCATCTTTCAGTTGAACGAGATATTCCTCTTCGTCAGCATCCTGGTCAATATCCACGCGGATAAAATCGTTGTCCCAGTTCTTCACAATGCAGCGGATACGGCGGTTGTTGATTTCCAGTCCTTTCTGATAAGGGCGGTTGGTATGGGGAATGAGCACGTTCAGCTCGTGGGGAACATCCACTCCGAATACGGCAGAGATGAAGATGGCTAGGGCACGTGCATCATATTTCAAATCTTCGCTTGAGAGCGGTTCCTGCGAATTACTGTGCCGGCGCATGGTCTGGATGGCAATCTTGTCTGCCACCTTGATGCCGTGAGCCTTACAGAGATAATCCACCTGGGAGAAAAGGTTACCGAAAGCCTGTTTGGTATCCTTCACTCCTTCGTGGCAGCAGAGGATGAGCGTATCGTGCATCATCTTGTTGCGTGTCTTCGGCTCCAGTTCGGGGAGCGTCAAAAGTTCTCTTACCCTAAGGAAGAGTTCTGCGGCGCTGATATTGTTTTGATTCATAGGCTACAAAGTTACGAAAATTATAACTACTCTTATAATAAAGGTATTTATAATTATTGATAATTAACTGTTGAACAGGAATGCGTATTTAAGGAAATTTAGGGCGTTCGTGCCAAAAAGTGTATCTTTGCAGCAAAAGTACTAAAAAATAATGCAAGAAATGCTTGCCGTATCATTTCTTTTTTGTATATTTGTAGCCCCCAATTGAAAAGAAGGGGTATTATTAATCTAAAAATATTAAACAATGACAAAGGAAGAATTGATGCATAGAGCCATTGAGCTCTCAAAGAATAGCGTGAAGACGGGGGGCGGACCTTTTGGTGCTGTGATTGCCAAGGACGGTATCATCATCGCTGAGGCTTCCAACAGTGTAACCATCGACCTCGATCCTACGGCTCATGCCGAAGTGAACTGTATCCGACAGGCTACCCGCAAACTGAAGACCTTCAATCTGGAGGGTTGCGAAATCTATACCTCCTGCGAGCCTTGCCCGATGTGCCTGGGTTCCATCTATTGGGCACATCTCGACCGTATCTATTATGCCAACGACCGGAAGGATGCGGCAAAGATAGGTTTCGATGATGAGTTTATCTACGAGGAGATAGACCGCAAGATAGAAGACCGCCACAAGCCGATGATTGCGCTGATGAGAGATGAGGCGCTCGGTGCCTTCCGCATGTGGGAGGAAAATGCGGAAAAGACGGAGTATTAATGAGATAAGATAAAAAGGGAAGGTTGCACGGAATATGAACCGCAGCCTTCCTTTTTTCGTAGATTCTTCTTGTATTCTATCATGCGGGATAGAGAA
>JAJXAL010000063.1:0-22484 GCA_021628325.1 Segatella copri
CAGCTGTTACTGCTTTTTTTGAATTATGCAAGGTATAAACGCGGAGCCGCTTACTAGGAGCCTGCCGGCTCTTCCTTTTCTACATCGCAAAGGTAATAAAAATATTCAATATAATCGTAAAAATTATATTTTTTTCGATATGAAAGAGTAAGTGGGAATGTAGTAAAGTATGATATAGAGGTTGGTTATGGTAAAATCATTCTGTTATATGTATGCTATGCTTTATCAAATCACACTTTTAAGGACGACTTTTTGTGATTTTCCACACTTTTAAGGACGACTTTTTGTGGTTTTATACATTTTTAAGGACGACTTTTTGTAATCTTTGAAATAAAAAATGTATCTTTGCATTCAGAAATATCAAATAATCAGATAGTTATGAAGAGAAATGCCATCAAATACCTATATCAATGGAAAGCAAGCAACGACCGAAAGCCGTTGATCATGCTTGGAGCCCGCCAAGTTGGCAAAACCTGGCTGATGCAGGAATTTGCCAAAGAGGCCTATTCCCGTAGTGTGTATGTAAACTTCGAAGACAATGAAATGCTCCGAGAAGTTTTTGCGCATGACTTTGATATCCCCCGCATTATTAATAGCATACAATGGAGTACGGGAGTTTCTATAGACGAAGATACGCTTATCATTCTTGATGAGATACAAGAAGCGCCCAGAGGTATCACCGCATTAAAGTATTTTGCAGAAAAAGCACCTCAATATCATATCGTAGCTGCAGGTTCGTTGCTCGGAATAGCAATGCATCAGAATGACTCTTTTCCTGTAGGTAAGGTAGATTTCATGCATTTATATCCCCTTACATTCTTTGAATTTCTAGATGCAATCGGTGAAGGCAGGATGGTAGAACTGCTCATGAAAAAGGATTGGAATATGATAACCATGTTCCGGAATAAATTTGAGGAATGCCTGCGACAGTATTATCTGGTCGGGGGAATGCCGGCTGTAGTACAGTCTTTTGCCAGCGAGGGAAATCTGTCTGAAGTCAGAAGCATTCAAAAAGGAATCCTTGAAGCGTATGAGCGTGATTTTTCCAAACATGCTCCGGCCATAGAAGTTCCACGTATCCGAATGGTATGGAAATCCATCCCATCCCAGCTTGCCAAGGAAAACAAGAAGTTCATCTATGGTGCCGTGAAGGAAGGAGCCAGAGCAAAGGATTTTGAGCTCGCCATCGAATGGCTGAAAGATGCAGGGTTGATCTATAAGGTAAACCGTTGTAAGAAAGCCCTGTTGCCATTGGCTGCATACGAGGATTTTTCTGCTTTCAAGTTATTCCTGTCTGATGTGGGACTGATGGGAGCCATGAGCAATATTCCTGCCCAAAGCTTGCTGGAAGGAAATGTGCTGTTTTCTGATTTCAAGGGGGCACTGACAGAACAGTATGTCCTGCAGCAGCTTAAGGAGAAATCTTCCTTGTCTATCTATTATTGGTCGGCAGAAAATTCACGTGGTGAAATAGATTTCCTGGTGCAGGATGAGGAAAGAATCATTCCGATAGAAGTAAAGGCTGAGGAGAATTTACAGGCTAAGAGTCTGAGGGTGTTTGTGGAGCGCAATCAGGGATTGAAAGGTATGCGCCTATCCATGTCACCTTACAGGGAGCAGGATTGGCTTGTCAATTATCCATTATATTCCGTTTCTGCAATATTCGGATAATGATTATAGGTATATAGTATGCAGATAATCAGCGCTAACGTGCTTTTTTCATACCGTTAGCGCAAATTATCCGCGGATAATTTGCGCTAATGATATTTTAAATGTTTCTTCGATTTACCAAGTTGGTAAAACCTGATTCTGCGTCTTTGATTCTTCTACATGGTAAGAAAAATTGGCAGCAGGGATGCTTCCCGTCACGATGAATGGATTATATTGATAGTCAGATCTTCTTCTTCAGTTATAATTATTAAGGTGCAAGGATAAGGCTAATATTTGGATAATGCGTTATATCGTGGACAGGGTTGGCAAAGGTTGTCAATGGTTCACTTCCGTTTACCCCATCGGTAGAATACTCAAAGTATGTAGAACATAGCAACATCAAAGAGTATGAGACCGACAAGAAAATGTGAATTTTGTGGCAAGACATTCGTACCAAGGACATATATGACTTTTGTTGTCAGGAGTTTGGTGAAGAAAATGTCGTTTCGTTCATTGTTCATTTAGACGAACTAAATCCTCATGCACATGCAGTCATTGTCCCCATTACAAAGGATGGCAGACTGAGCGCAAAAGATATGTTTGGTGGAAACGACATGAATCAAGCAAGAACAAGGATGCGTGAACTTCATAGCCGACTTGCAGAGGTTAATGAAAAGTATGGACTGAAACGTGGCGATGACATCACCATAACTGGAGCTAAGCACAAGTCAACAGAAACTTATCGCAGGGAGTTGGCTGATGAATGCCGCATTTTGTCAAATGAAGTAGGCATGAAGAAGACGCTTCTTTCAGGTCTTAATCGTAGCATCACAAAAGCAGAGACCAAAATCAAGGCTCTGCAGACTATGGTCAGCAATCTGGAGAAAGCGGAAGCAGAGAAACAAGCGACCATAGCCGAACTTGAAGATTACATGAAGAATCATCTTGGTGATGCTGTTGAGATAAAGGCAAAAATTACCGCCACCAGAAAGGAACTCTGGGATGTTCGTGACAAATTGAACGACAATAAGATGAAACTTGAACAGGCTAAATTGCAAATTGATGAGTTGCAGAAGAATACCTCCCACATTGAAGCAAGAAACAGGGAGATTAAAGCCGATTTTGAAAAAACAGCTGTTTTATACCAGCAACAGATGATCAATAAAATTTGGGCGCAGGCCGGTATGAAGGTGTTGGCAGAGATAGCAGACATCTATCCTCGTATGACGAGTACTCACGACAGCTGTCTCTTTGACGATAGCTTTGCAATGGACTTTATCAATCATGGTGACAAAATCATCTATTGCGCAATGTACTTGTATATCGGATACATCAACGAAGCTACTAACTTTGCCGAAAGTCAAGGTGGTGGCGGTAGCGACACCAAAAATTGGGGCGTGATAAGGATGAAGATGAAATAGAATGGATAAGACGATGCTTGCGACAAGCTACGAAGATGGTAAAATCAAGAAAGGGCAAAGGGTTAGGTCGATAACGAGAACCAGCCATTCTCTCATATAATGAAGGAGAATGGCTGGAGCGGATACATCATATTTTCTTTGTGTCTTATTGCAACCGGAATACGAAAGGATGGCTACATTCCACTTTTACGGCTTTTCCATTTATTTGTCCAGGAATCCATTTCGGCATGGCTTTGACTACTCGCATTGCCTCATTGTCCAAACCCGGATCAACAGATCGGTCTACCTCAACGTTACTTATACTGCCGTCTTTTTCCACGATAAACTTTACAACAACCCTTCCTTGAATGCCTTCTTCTTGTGCCACTACAGAATACTTAAGATTAGATGCGATAAATGTATTTAATGCATTGGTGCCACCAGGGAAAGAAGGCTGTTGGTCAACATCGTCACCATTAAATATCTTATTGCTCTCACTTTCATTTTGTTCCTCCTTGCTCTTACTCTCTTTTTCATTCTGTTCCTTTTTTGAATAAATATCATTATCTCCCTTTTTGAACACATAAACATAGTTGGCAAGATACTTATTGTCTAAGCCTAAATCATTGAATCTTACAGCTACAGGTTTTGCTTTGCTTGTGAAAGTAACTTTTATGCTATCCGCATTATGAAAGAAGTCTCCCCTTACAGTCCCTATACCTCTGTTGTCCCATCTTATATAAGGAGTCAGGCTAAACAAGATTGTTGAAGGACATAAGTAATTATACTCAGGTCTATCTGGTACCGTGACATAGACAAAATTGTCACATCGGCGCAGAGCTTCCCACATTTGCCCATTACCATAAAATTCGTTATGATTAAAGTTCTGCTTAAACTCTTTAGCCATATCGTAAGGAACCTTATAGCGTATTCTTGCAATTATATTATCGCCGAAATCACATATTATAGGAAATTCTTCCTTGTCTGCATCATAAGTGTCCAATCTCATCTCCCAATTGTTATACTCAATTTTGGAACTAATAACACTGTAGCAAATAGAGTCAAACACCGCTTTTGAGTACTCTTGCAAACGTTTGTCGTAATCAGCGGATTTTTCGAATTCACGTCTATCATTCCATTTTTCAAAATCTCCTTTTATCTCCTCGTTGTATCTATATTCTGCTGAGAATATAGACAATTCGGTTTCTTCCTCTTTCTCAGTATCATTCCATGTACCTCTTCTGGATGTCGAATAATTACTATGAACCTTTCTTTTGTCAGCCTGTCTTTTTCTTATGGGCACAGTTTTTCCCTTGATTACCTGCGCAGGATTCCCCGACTTTCTTATTCGAGGTGTAACCTTTCTTGTCTGAGCATTGACTGCGATAAGAACAAATAGCGCAGCCACTATCATTAAAATCGTTTTCTTCATTGCTTTATATTTTAATTGTTTTCAATCATAGGAAATACATTAGATGTTCCAACCCAACTTCCACCTTGACTCCATTGTTTTCACCTCTTGAAAACCTTATGTATCTTTTTCCTTCGTCATATTCCGACTTTGCTATATAATAAGTTTGATATCCGTAACCTTTCTTTTTCAGTTCCACCTGGAATGGATTGAAATCGTAATACTCTTTATTGACAATATCCGTAACATTCAGCCCCTCACATACAAGTTTTTCAGAAACAGGTAATGTCATTATTGACTTCGCCAATTTGTTGAAATCTTTTGCATTGTTCAGTTCTAAATACAATTTTCTTGAAGCTATTGCAGGCAAAACAAAATCCTCGTATGATGCTTCGTCATCATATTCATAAACATTACCTTGTCCATCAGTCAAATACATATCGTAAATTTCGCCATCACCTATGTATTGAAAGACATAAGTGGCTTCATCGGAATCAGCAGTAGAATCTGTCATCTCACTACTTGATGAATGCTCTTTGGCTGCTTCTTTAACGGCATTCTTTCCGAATTTATTTAACCCAAACTTACCCACACAGAGCAATATGATGACAAGTACAGGCAATAGAACTTTCCATGTTCTTCGAATAAAGGAAGGCTTCTCATCCATCTCTTCTTCACTATAATCTTCTGGTTCTTCGCTTTCTGTCTGTTGAGGGTTGCCAGACATATCGTTTGTGTCAAGCCATTCTCCGCAGTATCTGCACTTTTTTGCCACAGCGAGTATTTTCTCTCCGCAATATGGGCAACGTTTGTATTTTGAATTCATAATTCTATTGTTTTTAGTTGATTTCGTATTATATTTCTGATGAGTTGTTCTATGGCTTCTGCATTTTTACAACAATAAAGATTATAATTTTCTATAGTGTCATTATGCTCTCCATGTAGAGCTGAAATTTGGATAACTTTGTACTGGTTGTTACTTGCCAACTCATACACCGTGTTCACGGTATCTTTAGAAGTACGTGAGGCGCACACGATAATTTCACAACCAGCATCAATAAGTTTTTCTATTGGTTCACGATTTCCCCAAGAATCTCCCACAGATGATATGCCTATACCATGCTCGACATTTTTATCTTGTACAATGGACAAGAAATCTCCTGTACTTTCAGGGTAATGTCCTGTTAGGCGGAAAAACAACTCTCTGATTGATGTCGTTTTTCCAGAATTAGCTCGTGCGCTAAGACAGATAATTGTTTTGTCAATCATACCGTTCCGTTTTTTGCCAACGGCTACCATGTTGACATGATTAATAAATGGTTGGTATATATACATGAAAGCGTGGAGCCAGTCCTGTCACTCGTTCCACTTGTTAAGGCCTTCGCATTGCCCTGTTCGTCCGAAACGAGCAACGCCGAAAGCCCCACGCCAGTGTAAGTATATAGAAAGCACTCTTGACAATGAACAATAGAATCGTCCAAAGCCAATGAGGGCTGTATACAATACACCTCATGAGGCGTTCCCGTTGCTTTGTCTTTGACGAACAGTTGAGAGTTTGCGAAGTTCTAACAAGTCAAAACCAAAGCGTACAGTTACGCCTTATATGTATATATGTCTGCCCAACCTCTGCCCATCGGGGCTTCCGGTATGGGTATAGACGTTACAAAGATAACACTTTTATCTTGGAAACCACTTTATTTGGCTGGAAAAGTATGATTTTAAGGTCTGATTTAACATTATTAAATATGAACATGTCAAAGAATTCCACTTTTGCGTGATTTTTCTTGCTGAAAAGTTTGTATTATCAATGATTATTCGTATCTTTGCATCGTCAGTCCTCGCCAAGCCTCTTAACAATGCTCAAATCGTGCGAGGCGTTTTTTGTTTATACACATTTGAACATGGCGAATCTTATTCCCTTTACAAAACGGTTTGAATCTTCTGAAAATCTCGTTAATTTGCTTGAATCTCGAGATTTACAGATTTGTGACAGAAACAAAGCCATACAATACCTTGACAACATTGGTTATTACAGATTGTCTGCTTATATGTATCCTTTGTTGAAGATGCCCAAAATAGTACATTTGTATAAGGAAGGTTCAACATTCGAAAAGGTGATGATGCTTTATCGCTTTGACAAGAAACTGAGACTACTCATGTTCAATGAAATAGAAAAGATTGAAATTGCTATCAGACGTGCGGTGATGCAAATAACTGCAGATATGACAGGCAATCCTTTCTGGCTTACTGACTCTTCTTACTTCTTGGATAGTTCCAGGTTTAACGAAACAATGCGAGCTATATCCAAGGAATACAGCAAATCCAAGGAGGAGTTCATTCTCCATTTCAAACGAACCTACTCAGAGCCTTACCCACCATCGCAGAGAGCACTTTCGATGGTTATAGTAAACTACAGGAAGTAAGAGTTCCTAGCACATTGGAGCGTATCGGTGACATGGCTTTCAACAATTGCAACAATTTGAACAACGTATATACTTATACCGTTCTCCCTATCAACATCGACCATAATACGTTTACCAATTTCAAGGCTACTACCCTTTGGGTGCCATTTGGGATTATATTCTGTACTATTTTACATCATTTCCTTCTTAAACCAAAGCTCGAACACACAGTCGGCAATGAAGATGCCGTCCTTCTCCAGGGTAATCAATTCCTTGTCGATGAGGGCTTTCTTGATGCGGTCGATGAAGTTGTTTCCGGCAACCGACATACCATATACGAATGCCTTTTCCATTGTTTTTTTTGCTTGATTACGGATGCAAAGATAAGCAAAAAAATGAAAGTTCACAAGGTTGTGGACCACAAACTTGTGAACTTTTAATATTATTTTGTAAATCAGGTATTTAAAAGCTGTTTTTATGCATAAAACAAGCCTGAATCAGAGGCTTTTCTTATCAAACACACCATTCATCGTGATGCAGAGATACTGGAACTTGCTGAGGAGTTTGTCTGACCATTTCGTCATGTTATAAAGGTCCTTGATTTCCTTAAATTTCTTTTCATCCCATTGCGGATAATCTATCTCTGAGAAATAACGGCGGTAGTCGCGGAGATTGTCGCCCGAGAAATGGAGATAATCGTCAATGTCGCCAAACCATTCGGGAGTCATCATCTGGGTGGCAAAGGCTTCGAAATTCTGGTTGTCCTGAAGCATGCAGTTGTGATTCAATACACACCATACGCAGAACCAATGGTTCTTGCGGGTAACAAATTTCAACATATTGGCTATCTGAGCCTTCAGATTCTGCATGTCGATGTATTTGCCGTCTTTTACTTTGTAGAAAACCTCGTTGGGAAGGGTTTCCGGAATGCCTTCGGGATGTTCCAAATCGTAGATTTCCTGCTCGATGATGTGCCATTTTACGGTGGCTGATACCAGCTTGAGATATTCTTGTGCTGTAAAATTGACGTGGGCAAGCTGGGCGCCCAGCAGTTGGGTATCTCTTATATATTTCATAAAGTCGAGGCGCAGATTTTCCGGTACCTCGTCTTTTAGCGTTTTTCTTACTTCCAGCAACTGGCTGACGGAGAGTTGCTTTCCGTTGTTATCATATTCCAGGGTTGTAAAGTATCGGTCTATGTCGCTGATGCCCTTTAGTTCTTCCTGATATTCCTGTAGCGACATTTCGAAGAGGCGGGTGGTCTGCTCTTCGCTCATGGCGAGGTTGGTGAAATGGCTCAGCTGGCGGAAGTGGAGCATCAGATAACATGCCATGCTGTATAGCTGGAAGAGATTCCAGAGGCGCTCTACGGGTTTTACGCCGGGGATATGAGTGGGTTTTACTTGGCGTAACAGTTCTTTCTGGAGCTTGACTACTTCGTTTACGTCGATAGAACTTCCTTTGCCCAGTTCATCGGTTTCGAAAAATTCATTGAGCTTCGGCAGAATGCGGGTCATATCCAGCGGCGCCACTTTCATCCGTTTTCCTTCTATCTGTTTTCCCTTTTTCATGTCTTCCATGATATGCGCCATCAGGGGTGTAAACTTCTGCATTACGATGATGCTGATGCTTACTTCGTGGGTTTCGTTCTGCTCCTTTCGCTGTTTGGCTATATCGTTGTGCTGCAGCACCATATCTTTCTCTGCCATATAGCAGAGTCGGGTGGCTTTGGTGCAGAGCGAACGGATATCGAAGGTAAGTTCCTGCGGACTGTAATCTTCCCATGCATCTACCAGAATGCTGAGCATTCGGCAGAAGTTGTCGAGCTGTCGGTCGAAGACTTCGTAGCTGAATTCTATTTCATCTTTTTCTTCATTCATTGTCAGTCTGTTTTAAGAAAATAAGTTTTGCCACAAAGGTAAGATTTATTTTCGGATTATGCAAGGATATGCATCTGTTTTTCCTCTTTTTTCCCCATACTTTTCCCCGTAGCCCCCTTGTTTCTTCCCTGATTTCAGAAAAGTAGCGGGAAGGTGGCGGGGAAAATTTGGAATCGGCGAAGGGAAGTATTAACTTTGCAATCGAAAACGAAAGAGCGGCGAAATGCTGAGCCATGAATGAGCTGAAACTCTTCACTCTTCACCTGAAGCCCGGAAATGCCCATAAACAGAGGGGTTTCGAGGGGTGAAGAGATAGAGACAACTCTTCACCCACTCTTCACCACTCTTCACCTTATTATATATAAGGGCAAAAAGGATGATTATTATTAACTAAAAAAATTAATATATGAACAAAGTTACAGCTTTATCGTCATCAGATAAGATGACAAACGAAATTTCAGCACTCTCTCTTGTTGAGAGTTTTCTCGATGAGTATTATCTCTTCCGTAGAAATGTGCTAAGTGGTAAAACCGAGTATTTCACTCTCTCAAAGAATGAGGACGAGGCTGAGGAGGCCGTAGAAGAGGAACCGGAAAACGGCGGGGAAGAGGAGGAATCTTCTGACTCTACCTGGAAGGTGCTGACTCCGGAGGCTTTCAATTCCATCGTCCGTCATGCCAAGCGGTTGGGTGTGGGAGGCAAGAAGTCGCCCCGACAGGATATTGAGGAGTTCGTACGTTCTGAAGAGGTTCCGGAGTTTGACCCTATCAGGGAATATCTCGAGAACCTGCCGGAATGGGATGGAAAGAACCATGTGGCTGAACTCTTTGGCAGGATTCCGGGGCTTACAAGTGAACAGTTGGGATGGTGCGCCACCTGGCTCCGTTCGGCTGTCGCCCACTGGTTGCAGATGGATATGTTTCATGGCAACGAAACCACTCCTGTGCTTATCGGCAAGCAGGGTTGCGGCAAGAGTACCTTTGCCTATCGCCTGCTTCCGGACAATCTGCGCCAGTATTTCCTCGACCACATCAACTTTGCCAATAAGTTTGACTCCGAGATGGCGCTCACTCATAATCTCTTTGTCAACATAGATGAGTTTGCGAATATGGGACCATCGCAGCAGGGCAAACTGAAGCAGATGCTTTCGAAGGTGAAGGTGAACGGGCGCCCTATCTTCGGCAAGTGTCAGGATGACCGTTCGCGTTATGCTTCCTTCCTGGCAACCACCAATGATGAGCATCCGCTCTGCGACCCTACGGGTAGCCGCCGCTTCGTCTGTCTGCACATTCCGGCAGGTGAATATATCGACAATGGTTCACCCATCATTTATGACCAGCTCTATGCACAAGTTATGTATGAGCTTTGCCATAAGAAGACGCCTTACTGGTTTACCAATGCTGAGGTGGATCGTATCCAGAAGTGCAATCTTCCTTTCTTCAAGGTAGATGATTTTGAGTCGATGCTGAAGAGCTGCTTCCGTGTTCCTGAGGATAATGAAACGGGCGAATGGCTCATCTGTTCGGATGTTTTCGAGGTTCTGCACGAAAGATTTCCGATGCTGATCAGTAATCTGAGTACCAAGATTCGCATAGGCCAGTCGCTCAAACTCCTGGGGTGCAAGATGAAACATACCAAGAAGGGTCAGGCCTATCTGCTTGTAAGAATCTGAAAGTATAGCTAAGCGGCAGATGGGTGAAGAGTGGTGAAGAGTGGGTGAAGAGTGAGAAACAACTCTTCACCCCTCGAATCCCCTCTGTTTATCGGTGTTTCCGAGGGTTAGGTGAAGAGTGAAGAGTTTTTCGCAGTTCCTCTCTTAAAATTCTTTCTCAGGCTTTTCCGATAGCTGTCTGACTAGAACAGCCCACTGTTCTCATAGCGGCTAGTTGGCTGTCTGTGGTTCGCCAGTTGGCTGTTTGCCGATAACAGCCTCTCAATCTTTCGAAGAAAAAATTATTTATCCAACTAAAAAAATAAAGAACATGAACAACATTTCAATCCATTCCATTGATACGGTATGTCTCAAGGAGGCGTGCCCGGTACATCACCTTTGTGCTCGTTTTGAGCGTTATCAGAAGTTGCGTAAGTCGGAGAAGGTATTCAGTATTCTGAACCCGGACCGTATAGCCTGCAACGAGCAGGGCTGCGCCTATCGGCTTCAGAAGAAGATTATACGCATGGCACGCGGATTCCGCCGCATGTTCGGCACGATACCTTCTGCCAATACGCCTCATTTCTGGCACTTTTCGCCCTATATCAGCGAAAGCACCTATTGCAAGGCGAAGCGCGGCGCCATTCTCATCGCACCCGATATGCAGCAGAAATTGCTGCGCCTCTTCGAGCAGAATGGTGCCGATATCAGTATCGGTTTCGATGAATATGTAGAGCAGGAGGGCTATGAAGAAGTGGCTTGCAAGCTGTAAAAAAATATAATTTTTTCCATCTTTTAGCGGTAATGAAACAGATTTTTATTACTTTTGTTTCCTGAATTTTACAACTAAACAATAAGAAATAGATTATGCGTGTTATTATCGAAAAAGATTATGAGAAGCTGTCAAAGTGGGCAGCTGATCATGTTGTTGAAACAATTAACAGATTTCAACCAACTGCTGAACGTCCTTTTGTTCTGGGTTTGCCAACCGGTTCTTCACCTCAGGGCATGTATGCCAATCTGGTAAAGGCGGTAAAAGAAGGCAAGGTTTCGTTCAAGCATGTCATCACCTTCAATATGGATGAATATGTAGGTTTGCCGGAATCTCATCCTGAGAGCTATCACTCTTTCATGGCTGCCAATCTCTTCGATCATATCGACTGCCCTAAGGAGAATATTCATATCCTGAACGGTAATGCCGAGAATCTGGAAGAGGAGTGCCGTCATTATGAGCAGATGATAGAAGAAGCGGGTGGCATCGACCTCTTTATCGGTGGTATCGGTCCTGATGGCCATATCGCTTTCAACGAGCCATTCTCTTCTCTAACCTCCCGCACACGAGTAAAGACGCTCACTACAGATACCAAGATTGCCAACTCACGTTTCTTCGATAATGATCCTGAGAAGGTACCTAGTCTGGCTCTGACCGTAGGTGTGGGTACCGTGATGGCTGCCCGAGAGGTAATGATTCTCTGCAACGGTCATAACAAGGCGCGCGCCCTGCAGGCTGCCATCGAAGGCCCTGTTACCCAGGCTTGGACCATCAGCGCTCTGCAGCAGCACCAGCATGGCATCATCGTTTGTGATGAGATTGCCTGCGATGAACTGAAGGTGGGTACTTACCGCTACTTCAAGGATATCGAAAAGGATAACATCTAAGTTATCTGATGCCTATAAAAAAGAATAAGGATGATGACTATTCGTCATCATCCTTATTTTCTGCTATTACCTGAGGACCGCGAACCTTGTCCTTGAGTCCCAGACCTTTCTTGATTTCAATATTTACTCCATCGCTCAAACCGGTAGTTACCTGTTTGCGCTCATAAGTCTTCTTCTCGCCGCTACCTTTTATGATATATACAAAGGTAGAATCGCCGCTAAACTCGATGGCACTCTCCGGAACGGTGAGTACATGGGTAGCCTTGGCCAGTACAATCTCGGCATTGGCGCTGTAACCAGAACGAATCTTGCCGCCCTTGGTAGAGCGGATGGCTGCCTTTACCTCAAACTGGTTGGCACCATTGTTTTCTACAGCCTTAGGAGAGATATACTCCAGGTTAGCCTCGAAGTTGAGGTTCTGCAAGGCTCCGATGGTAATCTTCATCGGCATTCCTGTAACGAGACTTCCCACTTCGGTTTCATCGATATTGCCACGGAAGATGAGGTCGTTCATGTTGGCCACACTGGCGATGGTAGTACCATCGTTGAAAGTGTTGGCAAGAATCACCGAGTTACCCACCTTGACCGGAATATCGAGGATAATGCCCGAGATGGTAGAACGGATGAGGGTGGAAGAGGCACTGGCATTGCTCTTGCTTACACCATCGCGCACCACCTGGAGAGCATCTTCGGCAGCGGTAACTTCCTCGCGTGCCTGTTTCATCGCCTGCTTTACCTTATCAAACTCATCGGCGCTGACCAGCTGTTTCTTGAAGAGCTGTTCCTCACGGCCATAATCCACCTGTGCCTGTTTTAGGTTGATTTCTGCAAGGCGCACACGTGCCTGAGCCGAACTGAGCTGTCCCATATCCGGAATCACCTTTACCTTGGCGATTACTTCGCCTGCCTGAACATAATCACCCGCTTCTTTGCAAATCTCGGTGATGATACCGCTAATCTGAGGCTTTACGCTCACCTCGTTGCGAGGCTCAATCTTGCCCGTGATGACGGTAGTTTTCAAAACATCAGCCATCTTAGGAGTAAACTCAGTATACTCCACAGGCTTCGGCTGCGATTTCTCATAAAGGAACACGAAGGTTCCGATGAAGATCAAGGCGACAATCGCCGCAACAATCAACTTTGAATACTTTTTCATATCTTTTATATCTTATTTTTTCTTTTATTCGTCTCTCATTGCATCTACCGGTTTGATACTCATGGCTCGCCATGCAGGGGCGAGTCCGGCTAGGCCGCCGAGAATGCAGATGAGGATGGCTGAAGAGATGGCCGTCCAGAAATCTACCTGAAAGTGGGCGGTAAGAATGCCATCCGTGGTACTTCCTACTTCCAGCATCTGCAGGATGGCAACGCCGAAGAGGATGCCGCTCATGCCGGCTACCAGGGTGAGGAGAATACTCTCGGAGATGATTTGCGAGAGAATCATCTTAGGTGTGGCTCCGATGGCTCGGCGGATGCCTATCTCGGTGGTTCGCTCCTTTACCGTTACCATCATGATGTTGGAAACTCCGATGGCGCCGGCGAGAAGGGTACCGATGCCTACCAGCCAGATGAGGAAATTGACGCCCTTGAACAGGTTGTCGAGCATCTGGAAGAGTACTTCGGTATTGAACACCATGATGCCCTTTTCGTCCGTAGGGTCTATGCTGTGGGCTCTTGCCACGGTTTCTCTCATCCGCTGGGCAATGCTGCTCATCACTACGCCCGGTTTGCCGGTGGTGGCAATGATGTCTACTGCCTTACCCCGGTTATAAGCGCTGCGCAAAACCGATTGGGGCAGGGTGATGGTTTCATCGGCACGACCGCCGAAATTAATGCCGTTGCCCGAACGGTAATCTACGCCTATCACCATATAATAGGTAGAGTCAACTCTTACGCTCTTGCCGCACGGATCTCCGCCGCTAGGAAAGAGATTCTTGTAAATCTGTTTGCCGATGACGCAAACCTTGCGCTGCTGGCGCACATCCATCTCGTTGATGTATCTGCCGTAAAACATCTGTGGCGCAGAAACCTGGGCGTAATCGGGATTTACGCCCTGAGTGCTGCCGCTGAATTTCTTGTCGCCAAACACCACCGACTTGTTGCCGCCGAAGAGCAGCGGGGTGATGACATCGAGTTCGGGCATCTGGTGGCGCAATCTGTCCAGGTCTTTCTCTTCCATCTGCCAGGAACGTCCCTTGTTGAATCCCTTGTAAGGTTTGGTGGTGTTCTGCGCCCAGATGATAGCTGTGTTGGTGGCAAAGCCTGTGAAGTTGTTTTGCAGCATCTCCTTCAGTCCCTGTCCGCCACCCATCAGGGCGATGAGCATAAACACGCCCCAGAACACGCCGAAGCCCGTAAGCAGACTGCGGCTCTTGTTCCTCGTGATGGTGTCGAGAATCTCTTTATATGTATCTAAATCTAATCGCATAGCCTATTCTATATATATAATAAGGTGTAAGCAAGAATGAATTCAACATTCAACACTTAGTATTCAACATTTTGCATTACTCCGCTCTCAGCGCCTCTATCGGTCGGATTCTTGCAGCCTTGATGGCTGGGATGAGTCCGGCGATGGTGCCTGCGATGACGATGGTGATGGTGGCGCCGATGCAGGTGCCGATGCCCACCGTAGGGTTCACAAACATGGCGGCTTTAAACAGTCCGGTATCTACGGTGGTGTGGCCGATAGTTGCATCCATGATCTCGTTTGCCGCCACGCCGCAGACCATTCCGATGTAGCCGAAGAATGAGGTGATGATGATGCTCTCGGTAATGATGAGCTTCAGTATAGACCAAGGCTTGGCTCCGATGGCTTTTCTTACGCCAAACTCTCGGGTTCGTTCCTTCACGGTGATGAGCATGATGTTGCTTACGCCCACGATTCCGCTTAGCAGGGTGAACAGGCCCACAATCCAGAGTGCCGTCTGCATGATGGCGATTCCCTGGTTCATCTGGATATTGTCCATGTATCGGTTCCAGAGCCAGATGGTTCGCTCGTCATCAGGTGCAGCCTGATGGTTGTTGTTGATGCTGGCGCGGTAGTTCTTTTCAAACTGCTCGTTATCTTCCTGGGTCTTCAGGTTCTTGATGGTGAACTCCAGACTTCCCGCATCATCGCCCTTGGCGTAGATGGTCTTTATGGTGGAGTAGGCGATGAAGGCTTCGGTATTATTGCGCGATTCATCATCCTTGTAGATTCCTACCACCTGGAAGTTGAGGTTGCTGATCTTTACGTTCTTGCCCACCAGCGAACGGTAGTCTTTGCAGAGTTCCTTGGCCTGGCTTCGGCTCAGCACCACATTCTTGCGCTGCTCCTTCATATCGATTTCGTTGATGAATCGTCCGGCAATCAGCTCCGTCTTGTCGATTTTGGGATGCGTAGGAGCCACACCCACCAATGACTGGCTTGCCACATAATTATCACCATAGTTGATGTTCACGTTATACTGTTCCAGTCTTCCACCCACATCATCCACGTACTGGCCGTAGGTCTGGTTGCTGATGAGGATGTCCCTGTCGTTGAGCGTGATGCTTCTGCCTTCCTTCAGTCCCTTGTAAGCCTTGGAGGTTTCGCCCGGGAATACTCGCATGGAGTTGGCAAGGAATCGGGTGCTTTGCTGCAACTGGGCATTAATCAGTCCGTTGCCGGCGCCCAGCAGGAATATCAGCATGAAGATTCCCCAGGCAACGGCAAATCCCGTGAGCGAAGTGCGGAGCTTGTTGCGCTTCGACGTGCTCCATATTTCTTTGATTAATTCTCTCATGTTCCAAGTTCAAAGTTATTTCACGTAGTCTTTCGATACGAGATGATGGTCTCTGTTGTCTTCGATGCTTCCGATGAGTCCGTCCTTGATATGGATAACCTTATCGGTCTCGTTGGCAACACCGCTTTCGTGGGTTACCACCACGATGGTCATTCCCTCCTTCTGGTGCAGTTCCTTCAGCAGGTCCATCACTTCCACGCTCGTTTTGGAGTCGAGGGCTCCGGTAGGCTCATCGGCAAGGATGATTTCGGGTTTGGTGATGAGGGCACGGGCGATGGCTACACGCTGCTTCTGTCCTCCCGACATCTCGTTGGGATAATGGTTGGCCCATTGCTTCAAGCCCAGTTTTTCGAGATATTCCATCGCCAGTTCGTGGCGCTTCTTGCGGCTCACGCCCTGGTAGAAGAGTGGAAGCTCTACGTTTTCCACCGCCGTCTTGAACGAGATGAGGTTGAACGACTGGAAGATGAAGCCAATCATCTTGTTGCGGTATTCGGCAGCACGGGTTTCCGAGAGGTCTTTGATGAGCACATCATTGAGTCGGTATTCGCCAGTATCGTAGTTGTCGAGAATACCCAATATATTTAATAAGGTGGATTTTCCCGAGCCGGAAGCACCCATGATGCTGACGAACTCGCCACGTTCGATGTCGAGGTCGATGCCCTTCAGCACATGGAGTGGCTGAGCACCCTGATAGGTCTTGTTGACGTCTTTTAGATGAATTAATGACATATTACTTTCGTTTTATGGATATCAATTTAAACCATTAGACGCTTGCAACTTTCAGAAAGTTGCAAGCGTAACTCTTTTTTTAAAACGTTATTACATACACCTTATTATATATAAGGCAAAAACAGAAGCTATAAATATATATTTGAGGATGAATAGTGTCATCATATCTTTATCTTTTTGAGATTCTTCTCCAACTCTTCCTTCACTTCATCGATGGAGATGTCGAGAAGCTGCATTTGTCGGGCGAGTTCCGGGAGTCTTTCTTTCATAAACTCCTTTTTGCGGGTCTTTTTGATCTGCTTCTTGGCTCCTGCGGAAACAAAGTAGCCCAGACCTCGCTTGTTGTAGATGATCTCATCGGTGGCAAGCAGGTCGTATGCCTTCACGGTTGTGTTGGCATTTACCTCCAGCAGTACGGCGTATTCCCTGACGCTCGGTATTCGTTCGTCTTCCTTGTACTTGCCCGCCAGAATCTCATCGCTCAATCGCTCGGCTATCTGTACGTATATTGCTTTATCGTTACTGAAATTCATAATCTTCAAATTTTAATTCTTAGATGTTGATCCACTTGTTGCAGATAACCTGCATGCGGGTGAAGAGCTTGTAGGATGCCCAATAGTTGAAGGCAGCCAAAGCAAGGAAAACAAAGAATGCTGTAATTGTTATACAATAGTCAGCTGTGGAACCATTGCTGAAGTTAATATGACTGAAGAAATCAAAAACTCCAGCTTCTCCTAATTTGTTGATTATGTATCCCAAAATCATACTAAGAAGAATGCCCGTGCAAGCTGTTAGCAATACAGGCAGCTTGCGATAGAATGTTCCGCCAAGTGTTGCGAAAGAATGGGAAAATAGTATGAATGAATAGAGGGTAATCCATTTCAGCCAGTCGTTGTCGAAAGGGTGAATTGTGGGAATAATATGGCTGAGCACAGCCCAGGTGATGCTGATATGAAAATCTGGAGTGATGATGAAACTAAAGATGAACTGTATAACATCGGCCAAGATTACTGCTGCAAAAAGTTGAACCAAAACACCGATACTCATCATGAGTAGTCGGGCCACAAACTTCTCTAGATTACAAGCAGGAAGCATCAGGAAACTCTCTCTTTGCAATTTAGTCTTCATGTTATTGAATATACAACTTGCCAAGACGTAGAACGCGATGAATGCTATTACAGAAAAGAACATGCAAACACTTACCTGGTATTGATGACCAGCCAGCTCTACATCGGTTGAGTTAAGCCAATATCTCATGCTAAAAAGTCGCAATACACAATAGATGGAAATGCAGATGGCGAGACCTGCTGTAGCTCCAAGATGACGCTGCCAGTTGGTGAGAATATCCCAACGAAGTACCATGCTTAATCTATGTAAATCGAAATTCTTTTTCATAATCGTCTAATTTTTAATCGTTTAATTTTCCATTAATTACTGCATTGAAGAGCAACTCCAGGTTCATCTGTGTTTCCTGTTTTCCCTCCTGACGCTTGCAGATGGCGGCATTGCCCTGCAGGGTTGGCTCGGCGTAGAGCACGGTGTCGTCCATTTCCTGTGGGTTGCGATATTCGAAGGTGTATTTCTCGCAGATGTTTGAAATAGATGCGTCGAGCAGCAGTTGGCTCTGGTTCATGATGATGATGTGGTCGAGCAACGACTCTACATCGTGCACCTGATGGGTAGAGATGATGAGGGTGCGGTCTTCCGTCATGTTGTTGGCGATGACCTTACGGAACTGGCTCTTCGATGGGATGTCGAGACCATTGGTTGGCTCGTCCATCAGAAGAAAGCGGGTACCCGTGGCGAGTGCGAAACTCATGAATACCTTCTTCTTCTGTCCCATCGAGAGTTCGTTCAACTTGAGAGAGAGTGGTAAATCAAAATCCTTGAGGCAACGGTCCAGCACTTCCTGCGAGAAGTTAGGATAGAATCCCTGGTTCATCTTCACGTAGGTGGCGAGGGAAACGTTGGGCAGTTCAAACTCTTCGGGCACCATGAAGATGTCCTTCAGCATCTCGGCTCTGCGATCTTGTGCCGAAATGCCATCCACGAGAACGGTACCTTGTTGCTGGCGGAGCAATCCGCTGATGAGGTAGAGCAGGGTGCTCTTGCCTGTACCGTTCTTACCAAGCAAGCCATAAATGTTGTTCTCCTTGAGTTCCAAAGAGAAATCTCTAAATACAAGGTGCTTGCTACCTGGGTATCTGAAATCAATGTCTTTAATCTGTATCATAATCTTTAATGTTTTAGTGTACTACTTCAATAGAACACTGCAAAGGTATGCTTTTCTGCGATAAGTTCCAAACTTTTGGGCAATTATTTTCATACTTTAACGTATAGTTAACAATTCCACCTTATTATATTATAAGAAGAGTATGATATGGAAGAATGTCTTGTAATATAGAACTTTATAAAAAAACAAAGGCATCGGAAAGCGAAAACTTCCCGATGCCTTGATTCTTATTCTTAAGCCGTTTAGATATATTTCATGAGAATATCCCAAACTGCAATGATGTGGCAGATGCTACCAGCCAAAACGAAGAAATGGAACACGGAATGCATGTATTTCTTCTTGTTAATGCTGTAGAATACGGCGCCCGTAATGTAGCAGACTCCTTCGGCAATAATCCACCAGACCGTAGCGGCGGATACGGAATCAATCAAAGGTTTGAAGGCAACCAGTACCGACAATCCCATGCCTACAAAGCAGATGGTCTCCAGGTTGCTGTGATCCTTGAGTCTGGCAAAACTCATGATGGTTCCGGCAATGGCGCAAGCCCAGATAAAGATAAAGAGGCTCCATCCCCAATATCCCTGGTCTCGCATCGCAATGAGCGTGATTGGCGAGTAAGAACCGGCAATATGCCAGTAGATGGCGGCATGGTCCCATTTGCGCAGTCGCTCCTTCCATTTGCTCCAGGCAGAAACTGCATGGTAAACCGTTGAGGCGATGTAAGACATCAGCATACCGAACAGATAGAGGATAACTCCCGCCGTAGCCCATCCGTTATGCATCGTAAAACACCAATATAAGAAGATGGCTCCCACGACAAAGCCCATCAGGATACCTCCTGCATGCGACCATGAGTTCCAAAGTTCTTCTTTATGACTGAAATGTATCTTTAGTTTCATATCTCTGTATATCTTTTAGTTACACATTCTGTTGTATCTGAGAAATAGGGCTTTCATGCCACTATTCCTCAATCTTTATCAGCTATAACATTGCAAAGATACTAAGAATTTCTTAAAGTGGACTATCTTTTAGGAATTCTTTCGATTTCGGAAGTGTTTTCTTTGCTTTATTTGCTTATTGTTTGTCCTTTTCTGCTTTCTCTGGAAAATAAATCAAAAAAGTATTGGGGCGTATTGGATTTTTTTATATATTTGCGATGTGATAATGAGAAATCATGTCTAACAAAATTGAAACTATAAACGCAACTAATAATTTATCAAGGTAATATGAAATTAAAATCAATAGCACTTATATTGATGACGGTCGCACTTCCGGCGATGGCAGAAAAAGTATCTGTAAATACAAAGGGTATGTCGCTCATTCTCGATGTTGAGAATGGTAAGCCTGCCCAATATCTCTATTTCGGTACTAAGTTGAATTCTAACGATTTGCAGAATCTGAAGGTCGCTACTGATGGGCGTATGGATGCTTATCCAGCCTACGGACTGAATACTCCAGCTGAAGCGGCACTTGCCATGCGGCATAGTGATGGCAATCTTTCAACTGCACTCGTGGCTACGGGCTGTGATGTGAAGAATGAAGGAAATGCTTCTGTTACGACCGTTCATCTGAAAGATCCTGTATATAATATAAAGGTAGATCTGAAATATCGTGCATACAATGATGTTGATATGATTGAGGCATGGACCGAGATTCTGAATGGTGAAAAGGGTACTGTAACCCTGACTACCTTCGCATCGGCTATGCTTCCTATCCGCCGTGGAGATGTCTGGATGAGTCATCTTTCAGGTACTTGGGCAGCAGAGGGACAGCTGAGCCATGAAAAACTGCAGCCAGGCGAATTTGTAATCCGTAACAATGATGGTACCCGCAATTCGCATACCGATCATGCAGAAGTCATGTTCTCGCTCGATGGTAAAGGACAGGAAAATGCAGGTAATGTTATTGGTGCTGCCTTGGTTTATAGCGGAAACTATAAGTTGAAGACGGTTACTGATGATACCGAATATCATTATTTCTTTGCCGGTATTAATGAACAGAACTCAGAATATCATCTTAAAAAAGGTGAGACTTTCAAAACTCCTGCACTCGCTTTGACTTATTCAACACAGGGCTTGAGCGGTGCAAGTAGAAATTTCCATAAATGGGGACGCAAATATATCCTGGCACATGGAGATAAGGAGCGTGATATCTTGCTCAACTCTTGGGAAGGTGTTTATTTCGACATCAACCAGAAGGGAATGGACCAGATGATGGCTGATATCCATAGTATGGGTGGTGAACTCTTCGTAATGGATGATGGATGGTTCGGAACCAAATATCCTCGTGTTACTGATAACTGTGCACTCGGCGACTGGGTGGTTGATACCAAGAAACTTCCTAATGGCATTGAAGGCTTGCTGAACGATGCCAGGAAAAACCAGGTAAAGTTTGGTATCTGGATTGAACCGGAAATGACCAATACTACCAGTATGCTCTATGAGAAGCATCCTGATTGGGTTATCAAGGCTCCTAAGCGAGATGCTGTTCTGGGCCGAGGTGGTACCCAGCTGGTGCTCGATCTCTCAAATCCAAAAGTACAAGACTTTGTTTTCGGTGTAGTAGATAATTTACTTACTAAATATCCAGATATAGCCTACATTAAGTGGGACGCCAATATGGCCATTATGAATCATGGCAGCCAATACTTGTCTGCAGCCGATCAGAGTCATCTCTACATCGCTTATCATCAGGGATTTGCGAAAGTTATCGACCGTATTCGTGCTAAGTATAAGGATGTGGTGATTCAGTGTTGTGCAAGTGGCGGTGGTCGTGCTAACTGGGGTATGCTCCGTGGTTTTGATGAGTTTTGGGTAAGTGATAATACGGATGCCATGCAGCGTATTTATATGCAGTATGGAACCAGCTATTTCTTCCCAGCCATCGCCATGGCAAGTCATATCTCTGCTGTGCCAAACCATACCGTATTCCGCACTACTTCTTTGAAGTATCGTATTGATGTGGCTATGAGCGGACGACTTGGAATGGAAATCCAGCCAAAGAATATGACGGATGAGGAGAAGGCTCTCTGCCGAAAGGCTATCTCTGAATACAAAGAGATCCGTCCTGTTGTTCAGTTTGGCGACCTTTATCGTTTGGTTTCTCCGTACGATAATCAGGGCTTGTCTTCTATTATGTATGTTAGTGAAGCAAAAGACAAGGCTGTCTTCTATTGGTGGAAATTGGCAAACTTCTATAATGTTCATTTGCCAAGAGTTAAGATGGCTGGTCTGGATGAGAATAAGATGTATAAGGTAAAAGAACTTGATGTAATTGATAATAAGCCTCTTGATTGCGAGGGAAAATCTTACTCTGGTAAGTATCTTATGGAACATGGCTTGGAAATGCCGTATGTTCATGAGGTTGACTGGGGGAAGAAGAACGACTGGTCCTCTCGTGTTCTCTATTTAGAGGCAGAGTAGTTTTCTGGTACCAAAATATATGCATATATGTATGAATGTGCGCCCGCACGCAGATATGAGCGCGTGTATGTATATAATAAAGTGTTTGGTACACAAATAAGCGCAAAACAAGACGAGAGTGTTAAAATACTGTTAATAAACAAACTTTTTTCGAGAAATATTTGGTGGAATGGAAAATTGTTTGTACTTTTGCACTCGCTTTTGAGAAATACAATATCTCAAGCGAATAAAGAAAGAGTTCTTTGAAAGATTTTACATAAACAGACAAGTAGTACAAGAA
>JAJXAL010000214.1:0-2612 GCA_021628325.1 Segatella copri
TCCAGTTTATCCATCTGCTTAACCTGGTTTTCCTCTTTTACGAGTTCATCCTTCTTAATGACAGGTGCGGTAAACTTCTGAGTTTCGCGAGCCACAGGAATCTCCTTTTTCATTTCAACCTTAGGCTTCACTGGCTCCTTCTTCTTTTCTTCCTTCTTAGCCTGCTGCTGGAGTTTAGCCAACTCCATAGCTTCCATATATGCTTGCTGCTCTTCAGCCTGTTTCTGTTCAATAACCTTCCAAGCTAAAAAACCACCCACGAGAGCTGCAGCAATGACCAAGATAAGCAGAGCCTTGATGTTTCGGCCAGAAGTACCCTTACGGAGCTGGTATGCACCATACTCCTTGTTCTTTCCGGCGAAAACCATATCGACCCATTTAGGATCGTAAAGATCAATTTTTGCCATTTCTTTCTTGTTTTAATTGTTAGTACACATCTTACATCTTAACGTTTCTAGACTTGAGAAGCTTCTCATCGTCTCCGTTAATCTTATCGATGACATACGTACCAATGTTCAAAATCTGCATTTCATCGAGTGCATCAACCATATTCTTATATGAAGCATTATCTGTAGGCTTGATGACGATAGTAAGAGTAGGAATCTTTCCGTCCTTCAAGTTACCAGCCTTCAAATCGCTCAACTTCTTCTGATAGATGCTATCAGGATACTGCTTAGGATTCTTCTGACGGTCCATGTTCAACTCCTTGACAGCAAGTGCGATTCTTTCTACAGGGCGTGTGCCGTTTTCTGTAGCGTGCTCTCTCAAGACCTTACGGATGCCCTGGCTTCCCCATGTAGTCTCCTTGATCCATGTTGGATCATCGTACTTAGGAATACCAGCACCATAATAAATCTTGTTGTCTGCTGTTACGTAGAGTGTCACAGTTTCAGAAGCCTTAGCTTCGTTCTTCTGATCTTCTTGAGTATTCTCATCATTACTTGGCATAGTCAGCTCCATAGTCTGAGGTTTGCTCAAAGATGTACACAGCATGAAGAACGTGATAAGCAGCATGAGCATATCCACCATAGGCGTAAAGTCTACGCGGACATTCATTTTCTTTTGTTTGCTTTCTTTCTTTGCCATTTATTCGTCCCCCTGTTGTTTTAACTGTGTAATCATATAGTAATGACTCTCGTCCATATCCTGGAGTTCGTTCATCACTCTCTTAACGGTCTTGTAAGGTGTAGAAGCATCTGCCTTGAGGGCAATCTTGATGTCCTCGTTTACGTTACGAGCTGCGTCAACCCACTGCTGGAACTCGCTCATACCGCCCTTAATACTGTCGAGAGGAATACCTTTAGTCTGGAGATACTGTGGACGCTTAGAAGCGTTCATAGTCAGATAAGTACTCAAGTCGCCCATAGGTACGCCGAACATACCTTCGCTCTTGAATGTCTCAATCTGTTTTGGGTTCAATGACACGCCGAATGCTCCTGTCATTGTGCTCAGTGTAGCTCCCAACTGATCAGTATTATCAATACTCATAAATACTTGGCCCTCGCCGGTAGGATTACCAGCCTTGTCCTTTTCAGGACTAACCAAGATGGTCAAGACACCGTTCTCTGGCACCTTAATCTCAGACACAGAACCTGGTGTGTTTACCTTCACTGGCTCATTCTTTACGAAAGTAGAGGTGAGCATGAAGAAGGTAAGCAGCAGGGTCATAACGTCTGACATAGGCGTCATGTCGATCCAGATGTCACTCTTCTTAATTTTTACTTTACCCATAGCGATAAAATTTTAAAGGGTTAGCAAAAATTAAGCCTCTTCTGCGTGGTTAGCTTCGTATGTCTGAGCAATTGAGTAACCTACCTCGTCGAGTGCGTATGTCAACTTATCTACCTTGTTGGTGAATGTGTTGTAAGATACAACGGCACACCATGATGTCAAGATACCGAATGCGGTGTTGATCAACGCCTCAGAAATACCTACAGAAAGTGCTGCTGAGTCAGCGCCACCACCTTCACCCATGGCCTGGAATGACTTGATCATACCGGTTACAGTACCGAGAAGACCTGTCAAAGTACCAAGTGTTACGATTGTAGCGATGATAGGCAAGTTCATTGTCAAAGTTGGCATCTCCAACTGAGTTGCCTCCTCGTGAGCCTGCTGGATCTTAGCTACCTTCTGAGCCTTCTTCAAAGATGCGTTAGCACCAGACTCCATAGACTTGTAAGCGTTCAAAGAAGCCATAACAACGTTAGCTACTGTACCGCGCTGCTTGTTGCAGAGCTGCTCAGCCTTAGCGAAATCATTAGCGTTCAAAGCTGCCTTGATGTTTGCAACGAACTTAGGAAGAGCACCTTTACCTGTAGCGGTCTTAAGAGCCAACCAACGCTCGATTGTCATAGCCAACACTGTGAGCAACAATGTGTGGATAACTGGTACGATTACACCACCTTTGTAGATAGTACCCCAAATGTCTGCTGGGTGATCCTGTACACCTGGATCCTGGAAGTGCATGTCATTGCCGAACCATGTGAAGAACAATGTGAATGCGATGATAGCACATACCACGATGATCCAGAATGCGCCTCTTACTCCCTGAAAGCCCTCAGACTTCTTAGCTGGGGCTGCTTGTTTTGTAGTTGCCATAATTTTACTTTTTT
>JAJXAL010000215.1:0-2611 GCA_021628325.1 Segatella copri
TTATCCTCAAAATGAATATTGGACGCTTTAGCAAAAGCGTCCAATACCATAAATCCTGTGTTGTGCCTGGTGCCGGCGTATTCATCGCCAGGGTTACCAAGCCCACAAATCAAATATTTATCCAATGTTTGATAATGCTTTACTCAGGTTCGTAAAATCTCTAGATGACTCAGCGATTAAGCCTCTGCATCATCAGCAGCCTGAGCTGCGAGCTGAGCGTTACGTGTCATCTTGATAGAGCAAACTACAACAGCCTTGCTTGTAGCCAACTCGAGACCCTCGAATGAGAGGTCACCTACCTTGATGCTCTTACCGATCTTCAACTCTGTAACGTCGATATCGAGGTGCTCAGGGATAACCTGGTAAGGAGCTGTAACGTTGATCTTACGGATAGAGAGGTTCATACGACCACCATCACGTACACCCTGTGCAAGACCTGTCAACTTAACTGGAATACCGATAGTGATAGGCTTCTTGTCGTTAACCTCGTAGAAGTCAACGTGCAGAGGAGCGTCTGTTGTTGGGTGGAACTGGATCTCCTTCATGATAGCTGTGTGGCTCTCACCGTCGATGATGAGGTTGATAACGTATACATGAGGAGTGTAGATGATTTTACGCAACTCAGCGAATGGAACTGCGAATGACAAAGCCTCAGGAGCACCGTTCTCGCCCTTCTTCTCACCATAAAGGTTACATGGAATCAAACCTTCCTTACGCAATGTCTTAGAAGCTTTCTTGCCAAGGTCTGTACGCTTCTGACCTGTTACATTAATCTCTTTCATTTTGTGTTACTCTAAATTAAGTTATTAATAAAAAATGTGCCTTAACTCGCCATCACACGGATTAGCTTTGCTTAAAGCGGGTGCAAAATTACGAAAATTATTTGGAATGAGCAAACTTTTTGCCGAAAAACATGTTCTACAGGCAGAAAAAATATTGAAAATACAATTTTTTGCTTAAATAAACTGAAATTTTTGCCCGTTTTCTTGTCTATTACCTATTTAATGTGTATTTTTGCAAGCGTATTAGGTAATTTAATAAATGAATCTTTTAAAAACATTAGAGAATGATTAATAGGGATTTGATAAGACGTAAGATTGTGCAGTTAACCTACGCATACTATCAAAACAGCGATCATAACATGGAGAACGCTGAGAAGGAGCTGATGTTTAGTCTCTCCAAGTCATACGATTTGTACAACTACATGTTGCAGCTCATCGTTGCCATCACCCAGGAGGCACGCAAGCGCTACGATGTAGATGTAGCTCGTGCCAAGAGAGAGGGTGAGCAGGAACCTTCACCACGTTTCGCATTCAATAAGTTCGCTCTGCAGCTCGAAGAAAACAAGATGCTGCTCGAATGGATAGATGTTAAGCATTCCAACTGGGATGAGGATATCGAAATGGTGCGCAAAGTGTATACTGCTATTACGTCTAGTGATCTCTATGCTGATTATGTCAGCGGTGCTATTGATGAGGAACTCGCCGATCTCGACGAGTACAGCCGCGACCGCGAGGTATGGCGCCGCATCTACAAGCAGTTCATTCAGAATAATGAAAATCTTGATGCATTCCTCGAGGAGAAGAGCCTCTACTGGAACGATGACAAGGATATCATAGATACTTTCGTATTGAAGACTATCAAGCGTTTCGACCCGGAAGCTAAGGCCAAGCAGGAATTGCTGCCGGAATATAAGGATGCTGAAGACAGAGAGTTTGCACGCAAGCTCTTCCGTGCTACCATCCTCAACTGCGATACCTACCAGCGTTATATGAGTGAGGCTTTGCGCAACTGGGATTTCTCACGTCTTGCCTATATGGATGTGATTATCATGCAGATTGCCATCGCTGAGGTGATGAACTTCCCTGGCATCCCGGCTACCGTCACTATCAACGAGTATGTAGAACTTGCCAAGGCATACAGCACTCCTCGCAGCGGCGGTTATGTTAACGGTATGCTCGACAGCATCTGCCGCGAGCTTATCAGCCGCAACCTCATCCAGAAGGAGATGCCTGAGCGCAAGCAGCATCAGCATGCACAGCACGGTGAACATGCCGGCAAACAGCGCCCAGACAACCAGCACCCAGCCGGCCATCGTCCGCGCATTCACCGCGCTCCGGGCAAGGGTGAGTAAATAACGGAGGCCTTTCTTGCTGGCCACACCTTATTTATATATAGAACATAAAATAATAATAGATAATACTTTAACGACATGACAAATTTAGTATTGCAAGCAGCTGCCGGTGGTAGCAGCATGAGTTTTCTCATCATGATGGTAGCTATCTTCGCTATCATGTGGTTCTTTATGATCCGTCCTCAGCAGAAGAAGCAGAAGGAAATCCGCAAGTTCCAGAATGCTTTGGCAGAGGGTACGAAGGTTGTTACTGGCGGCGGTGTTTATGGCACTGTTAAGCGTGTTAACCTCGAGGCTAATACCGTTGATGTTGAGATAGCTCGTGGCGTGGTAATCACTGTAGCTAAGGGCTACGTGTTTGCTGATGCAGCTAGTCAGACACCTAATGCATAGTATCAAGAGCATATTAAAAGCTGTCAGAAACTTCCTGTTCAGTGGTCTGAATAAGGAGTTTCTGATTTTTTTGTTCTTTCTCGC
>JAJXAL010000216.1:0-2603 GCA_021628325.1 Segatella copri
TATTAATCTGCTGAGACAACTTTTCCACGTCTTTGCTCAATTTCTCCTTGGTAATTTGTAGGCTCGGCAGTCGGCGCCGTTCCACCTTTCGGTGGTAGGTTTCCGACAGCCTGCCTCCGAACCGTACTTACACGTCTCCATGTATACGGCTCTCCGCCCATAACGGCATTTCAGCTATTCTTCGCATGAATCATATTATGACATTCAACGCAAACAATTAAAGACTTTCTATGCATTTTGAGCATTTTTCGCTCCCATTCGGTTTTACCTCTCAAAGCCGAGAGTTTTCTGACATGGTGTGAGACAACATTTCCTTCTTTTCCGCATAACTCACACTTATTTGCAGTCAGTCTTTCGATTAGACTCATGGTTGGAGTGTTGAACAAGTAGGGTAAGTTGTCACATTTTTGAGTTCCCAAGTCGGTAATACGCTTGAAGCCCTCATTGTAGAATACTCTTGGTTTGCGTTCGCCTTTCTTGTCCGTGTACCACACCACAAATTTATCGTCTTCACGATACTTGTTTGCTATGGTTCTAACGGAGCTGTTAAGTTTTTGCGCAAATGTCTTTAGCATACTGAACTTCATGATACATCCAAAAGAACGCCCAAGAGCCGATGCATTGTTTGCAATGGAGTAGTAGTTGTAGAATCCTCTGATTTCTGTGTTGAAACGTGCTACTATATCTTGTGGCTCATTGTCTATCAGGTATGTTCTACCTTTAGACATCCACACCTCTTTGCCATTTCGTGTTTTCACATTCATGGCTTCAAGACTCAGTAACTTCTTCTTTATCACTTCTCGTGATACGTGTAGTATCACATTACCATTACGATGTCTACGAGTTTCTCGTCTTGCATTTTTCTGCGTTGTGTAATCTTTACGGACTGATATTTCATAGCCGAGAAATTTTGCACAATCTTGTGCGTTGGTTATCAAGGTCTTTTCTTGCGACATCTCCAACTTTAGCTTCTCTTGCATAAATTGTGTAACATCAGCCTTGATTTTCTCGCACTCTGCTTTATTTCCAATGACCCCTATAAGGAAATCATCAGCGTAGCGTACATATTTCAATCTACGGAAATTCTCATCCATATCGTTACCGCTCGGCATGGTCAGTATTTGCTGTTGCTTACTACGAAGTTCCTCTCGCATTGCTTCCAATATATCAACATCCGTCACTTCCTTGATTCTCTTCTTTAGATAATAAACACGGTTGTTCAGTTTGCCGATGTCCTTGTTGCGATGTCTAACTTTGCCCTTATGGAAATCTTGTGCATACTTCTCCATATACTTGTCGAACTTGTCCAGATAAATATTAGCCAATATTGGGCTGATAATTCCACCTTGAGGCGTGCCCGAATAAGTTTTATTGAAATGCCATTCTTCCAAATATCCAGCGTTGAGAAATTTACGTATTAACCGAAGAAAACGCTCGTCAGATATGCGTTCTCTTAGAATTTCTATCATCACGTCATGGTTGATGTTGTCAAAGAAACTTTTTATGTCTCCCTCTATGAACCACTTTGTTCCGTTGAAATTATTCTGTAGACTTTTCAGTGCCGTGTGGCAGCTTTTGTGTGGTCTGAAACCATGTGAGGTCCATTCAAAATATCCTTCATATATGGCTTCCAGTACCATTCTCACTACCTCTTGCACTAATTTATCTGCAAACGTAGGGATACCGAGCGGACGTAACTTTCCGCTCTTCTTCGGTATATAAACCCTCCTTGCTGGTTTAGGGCTATAGACTTCGCTTTTGAGGCTGTCTATTAATGCGTGTACCTTGTCAATGCTCATGCCGTCCTCCGTTTGTCTATCAGTACCAGGTGTCATATTGCCTGGTTTTGCATGGATGCGCTGATATGCTACTAAGAACATCTGCTCATTGAACAGGATACGATAGAGTCTTTCGTATTTGTAACTTGACTCGTTGCTGTGTTCAGCTAAAATGTTTAATACGTGCTCGGGATTTCTCATACGTCTCTCACGTTTTCCGTTGTTTGTACTAAAGTTATGGACTGTTCCCCTTCGCCATGTACAAGCCGTTAACTTGCTCGGACTACTACGGGAACTCCGTTGCCATATCAGATATTCAGAGACCAACTCTCATAGCCTTTGAGGCGTTCTGACTTAGGCAATCCCCAGTTAGTTTCACTTGATAACTATTAGCGTGACATATTGTCGGATGCGACTTTCGTTCTTGTCCGCTTATCGCGGCTGTGTCATAGTAGGTTCTCAATGCTCTGCACTAACGCACACAATAGGCAGAGTACTATGAAATAGCGTATATAAAAGCCTTCCGCTATTGCAAGATGTGGTACCACCGAACTATCGTTCAACCAATCAAGGCTTCATCCTCATATATGTCGTTTCGTCTTGCCCTTCAGTAGCTACTCGGCTATTAGTAGACTTAGGGCTTTAATCAGCATGCTACACTCCCCGTTAGGTTTCCCATTCGGATAAGCTGATTGACGATAGGATTATATTGAACCCAATCCTAACTTCCTGCTAAAGAAGTATTTATCAAGCGACCATTCTGGGCGCACTGGCATACACCTGGGTTGTCTTTATGTCCTTGTGACCAAGCATTGAACTCACGGT
>JAJXAL010000064.1:0-22119 GCA_021628325.1 Segatella copri
TGTCTTTTACAAGCAAAATCCCACGAAACCCAATAGGTTGCGGATTTGAGGATAACAACAATAATAACGAATAAGATGAAGAAAACTTTATTATTTTCCGTTGCATTGGCAGGGCTGATGCTCGGTTCTTGTTCAAGTAGCGATGATCTGAATGGTGGTGGTTACAACTCAGGTTTCAATGAGAATGGTGATGGTTATGTTGCTGTTGCCATCAATCTTCCAACACAGAAACCTGGAACTTCACGCGCCAATGATAATTTCAAAGATGGCACACCAGCCGAGTATGAAGTAAAGGATGCTAAACTTTTGCTTTTTAATGGTGCGGATGAAGCTAGTGCAACCTTTGTGCAGGCATATCCACTCGCATTGAAAGCAGGTACTCCTGGAGCAGAAAATAAGCAAATTACTACCCGCTATCAGCAGACAGTTAAGATTAGTAGTTCTGGTCTTACCAATAATATTTATGCTTTGGTAGTTTTGAATGATAATGGCCTGAGTTATACTGTCGGTGATAAAATGTCTAAGATTCTGACAGTTAATTCTTCTGATCTCAAAAACACAGGTTTTTTGATGACTAATGCTCCTTTATCAACAAAGGTAGGTGCTAATCCATTTGACGGTCAAGTAAATACTTTAGTACCTGTTACATCTGATAATATACAAAAGACGCCTGATGCTGCAGCTAATCATGCTGTAGAAATTTCTGTAGAGCGTGCTTTGGCTAAGGTTGAAATGAGTACTGCTATGACGTCTGAGCAGACGTCAGAATTTACTGGTACAGCTTGGCCAACTGAAGTAACGAATGGAAGTAAGAAGATATTCTATACTGTTACCGGTTGGGAATTGGCAAATACCAACAAACAGACTTATTTCACTCGAAGCTGGAATAATGACTGGGCATCTTATGAAGCTGCTGGTGCAACATCAAAATTTCGATTTATTGGCACAAATAGCTTGAACGATGATTCAGCTATCCCTGCTTCAGAGTTGTATCGTACATATTGGGCTATCGACCCTAATTATGATTCATTTATACCAGGTGCTTTAGAGAATTCTCAAGTTACTTCTACCGACCGGACAACGATCAAGTATTGCTTAGAGAATACATTTAATGTTTTAAATCAGAAGATTAAAAGTACTACATGTGCTATTGTTGGTGTTCAGTTATTTACAGCAGATAATGACGTAGCACCTACCAAGTATACACCTATGACAGATTTCTATACAGTAGATTCTGATCCTACAGTTGTATATGATAAAACGACTATCGAGAAATTGATTCTTGCCCGATATGTTACTAAAAACGCTTCGGTTTTGAAAACTCATATTTCAGGTACAGTCAGTGCACAGGATTTGTTGACGGTATCAGAAACTTCTTCTGATGCGGGTGTTGTCTCTTATACTGTAACAGCTAAAACTGATAGCCGTTGGACTACTACACCTACGACAGAACAATTGGAAAATTGGAAGAGTGGAGTAGATGTTAAAGATTTAGAGCATGTTAAGAATGGTATTAATTACTATTATGTTCCAATTCGTCATTTTGATAATACTGAGACACCTTGGTCTGCCGATAATAAAATGACATCTTACCCTAATGATGATGGAAAGGCTGAACAGAATTGGTTAGGTCGTTATGGTGTACTCCGTAATAACTGGTATGAAATCAGTGTTTCCGGCGTAAAGGGATTTGGACATGCAACAATACCTGATTTGAGTAATATTCCTGATGATGATGATAATTTGAAGGAGTATGTATCTGTCAAGATCAACGTCCTTTCTTGGGCTAAGCGTACACAGGGAGCAACTCTCGGTGAGTAATTTGAGAATAGATAAAATATAGAAAACAATAATTGATTAGCGATATGATAGCGCAGAAGATAAATAAATGGTTGATGGGTGTCATGGCAGCTGCCATGACCCTGACCGTCGCAACCTCATGTCACGATATGTGGCACCAGGACTACAGCGATTGCCCTAATGGTGTATATGTGAAGTTTAAGTATGATTATAACCTCCAGCGTGCCGACATGTTCAATGACCATGTCGGACAGGTAACGCTGTATGTATTCGACGAGAACGGAAACTATATAACCCAACAGACCGAGACGAATTCTGCGCTATCATCGCCTCTCAAAGACCCAAATTATGTGATGCACGTCGAGAACCTGCAGCCAGGCAAATATCAGTTCCTTGCCCTTGCCGGACAGAATGCTTACGCCGACCAGTTAACTTCAGGCCGTGCCAAGTTCGTTCGTACCGCTCCATCGGCTACAGGAGATAAGATGCAGAAATTGGAAGTGAATCTCGACCATGAAAATAGGGGAGAGTATGATGAGGTTGTCAACAACAGCCTTCCTCTCGATACCCTCTGGCATGGTAAACTGCTGGAGGCAGTAGAGGTATCATCCTCAAAACCTTCTTATGCAACCATCCCTCTGGTGCGTGATACCAAGAAGATCAATGTGGCGCTGCGTGACCTTGACTCTCCACAGGATATGGATGTCAACGACTACACGATGACTATCGAAGACCATAATGCCCGCATCCTTTGGGATAACTCTCTCGATGAGAGCCGTAAACTCATTTATACCCCTCATGCTACATGGAATACGGTAGATGAGGACGAGCAGGGCAAGATTGCCCATGCAGACTTTATGACCTCCCGCATTCTGAAGCACGAAGATTACAACCAGGATGGCCGACTCATTATCACCAATAATGAAACCGGAACAAAGGTTGTGAATGTAGATTTGCCAGACCTCCTGAGTCGTCTCCGCACCAGCGAGGAGTACAGTTACAGTGCACAGGAATTCCTAGACCGTGCCTACGATTACAAACTCCAGTTCTTTATCCAGGGCGGCAAGCTCAAGTATTGTTTGATCACCATCAGCGTGAATGTACTGAGTTGGAGCAAGCGCATCCAGTTCGAAGAACTCGGAAAATAAGTTCTACCAGGCTTCATAGTAAGTCTATATAAATAAAGATAGTGTATGTTTAAGATGAAAACGATAATCCGCTCATTGCTAGCCCTTTTGCTGGTGATGCCGTTCGCATCCTGTGCGAGCGACACTACTAGCGATTTGCCTGCAGAGAATGACAATAGCAAGGTGTTTTTGTCAGTTTCAATAAACGTAGCTGGTGAGGACTCTAAAACAACAAGAGCAGATGATGATAAAACTTTTGAACCAACACCTTTTGGAGGGGAAAAGGGCAATGGTGATCATAAAGGAGAAACATATGAGCGAGCAGTAAGTAATATGTCTATGCTGTTCTTTCATTCAGACAAGACAGATTTAACAGATGGCGAAACTACCATAGATCGTGTAATCTATTTCCCAACTGTAACTCCTGATGGCAAACGTACCATAGCAGTTGAGGTTGATCCGAAGTTTTTGAAAGATACCAATCTTCGTTTCCTGGTCATCGCTAATGTTGGGGACTTATCAGATTATCGTGGTCGTAAGTTATCCGAAGTACGAGACCAGTTGATTACTGATGTTTTTAATCGAACCGATGATGCTACGTTTACAAAAAAAGGAGAATTAAGCGGCTTTTCAGCATTCGTGATGTCTTCACGTGGACAGAGTTCTTTAACAGAGAAAACCGGTAGTGGAACAAAAGATGATCCTTATCTTTTCAATCACGAGATTGAGCGTCTGGCAGCAAGAATAGATATTATGCCCCATGTTCAGCGTTATAAGTTAGATGCCAAGACACATCAGTGCAAATATTGCTATAATGTCACTCAGACTGCAGGAACCGATATAATCGGTGGATTTGTATTAGAGTACGTTCGTCCTTATAATGTGTTGACCTCTAAGGAATATGTCTTCCGACGCACAGCTACGGATGCATCATTAGCTAATTTAAAGTATCTGGGGTTGGAAGAAGCTGATGGCAACGAGCAAAACACTAATTATGTTGTAGATCCAACATCTCAAGATAAGCGCTTGGCTAGTTTTAATTATCCTAAAAATACTAACGAGAATTGGGCAAAAGCTTCTTATGAATCTTTTTATCAGACTCGTGATGCAGGAAAGACCCATTCGAATTCCAGTGGTTCAAGGGCTAGTGATTCAAATCCGTACGATCCTGAGACAGCCTATTATATCTTGGATTACATAAAAGAGAATACCTCTTTTGATAATAATGACCAATATGCTACAGGTCTTGTCTTTAAGGGTAAGTATTATGAGGCAGAAGACTGGGATGCAACAAAAAAAGAGCCAATAGCTGGTCATGAATCGAAAGGAAAAGACAAGGCTTATACCTACGTCATTCGCCATAGCGACCCTACGGGTAATGGTACAACAGATGATATAATGCATTACGGCATTGTCCGCAATAACATTTATCGAGTTCGTATCGATGGAATTACCGGTAAGGGACCGGATGGAATGAAGATTACCCTCAACGTGAGAAAATGGGCAACCTATACCCATGAAGAGACCACAATGTAAAGACAAACAGATAAACAGAAAGTATAGTTTGAAATTAAACTTTCAGAGAAAATGAAAACGATGAAAACGATACATACGGCATTGATTCTGATGGTGCTAGCCTTTATGACGGCTTGCTCCACAGATAGTGCTGACTCTATATTGGGAGGCAGTGGAGGCGATAACCAAGGCGACAAGATTACCGTCCACATGACTCTTTCTACAGCTCCTTCTTCCGGAACCAGAGCTACGTTGTCATGGAATGATGGCGTAGATGCAGAAAACATGAAGAGCTGGGTAGTAGCCTTTGTAAAAGACGGCAAGGTTGTTTCTTTTGCAGAGAATAAGGATGTATCGGCAGATAAACGAATCCAGGATGATGTCATTATCAAGAATCTTGATAAGGGTGAAACCTATCAGGTTTATTCCTTCGCCAATCTTACAGCTACTGAACTAGGAATTGCCAAAGATGCTCCTGTAGACTTCGACAGCAAGAACTGGAAGATAAATGGTAATGGCTTCGATGTTACCAAAAATGGCATTCCAATGAGTAATAAGCAGGAAGTAACGATAGATGCTTCTGGTACGCCTGATAAAACAGAACTTTGGGTAGTAAGAATGCTGGCAAAGGTTACACTTCAGTTTAAGAATCCAAGTGCTACTCCTTTGGTAATCAATGATATTACTATCAGTGATATTACAAAGAACAGTAGTGAGAATGGAGATAAGGAGAATATCAAACTGCTCCCGAATCATACCGATGCTGATAAGGATCAGGTGGTATGTTCCCCGAATCTGGTAGGGCAGGCGGCAACGGAGAATTATACTTATAAGCTGACTAAGACAATACCAGCGAAGGTAGATAAATACGAAACAGAGAATGAGGTTTCTTTCTATGTGAATGAAAGCAAGGCGGGCAATACTTCCAAGTATTTCATCATCAACCTGAATACATCAGCAGGAGTCAAGCGTTACGCCCTGTTCAAGGATTGGACAACGATAGCGCGCAACGACCATCACATTCTGCCAATCTCATTAGATGATTACAAGTTGAAGTTTGATGTTCAGTCCTTCTCTGCCATCGGTCTCTATCCATCCATAACAGATAACGGAACCACTCTTTCCTATACCTGTTATTATCCGGAAGAGGAATTCCATATCCAGCCAAAGGTTGTAAAGGGTGATGACACCGATGTGTCTGGAACCATCGATTATACCAAAGTAAAATGGGAGTTAATCCAAGAAGAAGGTATGGCTGATGCCACAGCTGCTGAAACGAATGCCAAGTTGGTATTTAAAACTCTTCCTAAATGGACTCCATCCACTGGCTTTTTCGAAGGTACCTTCAATGATGACAAAGCCGACAAACAGAGCGCCCTCTATCAGGTCACAGTACCTGTACCAGGCGTCTCTGGAAAAGAACTTATATATAAGATACTTTTCACCAAGGATTTAAGCAGCTTTGCTGCTCGTAAACATTATACACGTAAATACTATCGCTATGAATAAGATTAAAAACATATATCGTACTCTCATCCTCCTCCTTTCATTGGTGTTAATGCCAGTGGAAGGATGGTCTAGTGATGTCTACTTTGCAGGATCAACACCTATCGTGATAAAACTGAGTGATTATATTATGGGGCAATACGATTATGCATGCTTCTATTTTGACAGGGGTGGTTCTAAACTTGATATCTCTGGGTGGAATATAAAAAATGACCGTTCGTTGGATCACGAAATAACGGGTTATGATTGGGATGGACATAGAAAAGATAATAATTATGTATTTTATAACGAAACGAAAGTTTCTTACTCCCTTTTTGCTGAACTTTTTCAGTATCAAGTAAACTCTAATAGTGAGAATCTCCATCAAACAAAACTCGTTCTCCTCCTTTCTAACAATCCTGATCTCGAATACCAGAAAGAGAATCTTGCTGGTGTCACAAAGATGGAGTTCGATCTCTATACAGAAGATGGCTTGAAGTCTTCTAAGGTTACGTATGGCAGTAACTCTGCTGATTTTTCAAAAGCAGAGAGCACTTCTATCATCCCAACAGCTGCGACATCTACCAGCGTTACTTTGCCTGATTACAAAGCCAAGTATTTGCGTTGGCAGTTGTTTGATTCAGAGACTGCTACCACTCCTGTTACTACCATTACAAATATCTTGAGTAATTCTTCATCAGTAGAAAAAGGTTCTGATTTGGTTTACTTTAATACAGCCGATGTTGCCAATGAAGCAGCCCGTACTGTGTCTTTTAATTTCTCGAAACTTCCGTCAGGAGCAGATGTCGAGAAATATGTCTTGAAGTGTACCTGGGCAAAAAACAATGATGATGCCAAGTTGGTAACATGTAATGGAACAGATTATATTATTCAGGAGCCAACTCTTAATGGTGAATATACCTTTAAGTTTGTAAAGCAGGAAACTGTAGATGCAACTTCTCTGGTGCTTTCTGCCGATAATGTTGACGCTGCTCATACTCATCAGGTAGATGCAATTTATACTGATGGGAAACTTGAGGTAAGTCTGAAAGATGTAGTTCCTGACATCCTTTCTGATTTTGGCGTTGCTGATAAGAAAGATGTCAGCGACTTCTATATGCGATGGGTATTGTCAGATAAGGATGGCAAAATCCTGAGTGCTACTTCAAGTAATAGTGCCTTGGCTTTGCGCAAAACTTCAGATGGTAAAGAATACTATACTTTATTGTCAAAAAAAGGTTCTTCATTGTTGCCTACTGGATTGAATGTAACTTTCGAGTTGCCTTCTGGTTTTTTATGGTCTTCAGACATGCAGGTATATTGCTTGTTGACCAATGACCTCACTGGTCATGAAGCGCAATATGGTGTCATTACAAAAGAACCATCAGCTTTTAAGAGCAAGATAAATGTAATACTCTATTCTCCAGATGATCTGCCATTCAAGCATTACGAAGGTATTGCCAATAAGAAGGGAGAGTGGGACAAGGTGAATGGCCATACCTATCAGAAAACTCATGAATGGGAGTATTATTACTATGTAGATGCAACTGATAACCAGGTTTTGTTGAATTTGCCTTTCCAGTGGTATGACGGAGGATCAGGTAATGAGCTTGAACCTCGTGGTTATTTCCGCTGGTATGATTATGATACGGATGAAGGATCTGACAATCTTGTAGCTTGTGGTGATGCAACACATACCAAATTATACAAGAAGGGAAATTGGGGATTGTTCGCAAATAATATCGGCGCAAATCCTACTAGCAATCTGATAGGTGTATATTACAATACTTCTCATGTTACTGATTCATGGGCAGGGGAGACGATAGCCTGTGATGTAAGCAGATATGTTGACGGTATGGATGCATCAAAGACTTATCTGCTCCATGAACCGACTTTGTCTATCCGTTACATCTTCCATATTCTTCCTAAGAAGAAGTTGGCTGACGATATTAAGGCAGCGTTGTGCAATCATGATGATGGAAATTATACTTATGAAGACAATAAAAAGGTCACATTCGGTTATAAAGATAAGAATTCTGTCACAACTTTGCGTTTACAGTTGGATGAATTGGAACGATACTCATTTTATCCGATGACATCTGATGGCTTGAAAAAAGTTGTATATAATAATGATATAACTGATGCCGATTTTGATATGACTAATTATGTGTCTGCTCAGAAGTATATGAGCTCTGTTGAATGGCGTGTTTATGACATTACAAAAACAAAGTATTGCAAATTGTCTGGTGAGGGTCGTTTCCTTGATTTAACAGTTGAGAAACTGAATGATGCCAGTTGGCTTAATTTAGACGGCTCGTCTGTTGCTGCTGCCGATAAGCCTGTTATTGGTAAGGGTATTCCTGTTTATGTGGTTGCTTATTTGAAACAAGGAGTACAAATGTGCCCTGTAGCCAACTTTGATGTGCGTTTTATGGACTTCCATCCTATGACTCACAAACAGATAACAGATGAAGGCTATCATAACAGAACCATATCCTATCTTGATGAACATTACTCTTTGGCTACCAAGCCAATTTCGTTTGATGATGACGATGAGGAACAAACATTGTCTGCACCAAAAACTCCAGACGACAATCAGGACCGTTTGCCTTCAAGATGGGATCGCCGTGCTTATAGTTTCGTTTATCGTGATTTAATAGACTATGATGCTACCGGTTATAGATATCCTATCGGTCACTCTCCGCTTCATGGAGATTATGGCTTGTATAAGACAGCAAATCTTACCGATATTTCAGGAAATGGTGAAGAAGGTATCAATGGTTATTTATGGTGGCATAATGGAAAATTATATGATCGAACATACGAAATGACGAATGGGTCTCAATACGGACATTTTCTTTATGTGGATGCTTCTGACGAAAGCCGACAGATAGCTGCGGTTGATTTCAAGGCAGATCTCTGTACGGGTATGCAGATGGCCTTTTCTGCTAATATTGCAGATATGACCAATGGCTCTGGCGTACTTCCACAGGTTATGTTTAAACTCTATGGTATAGATTATGATGCTGAAGGAAATATCAAAAGCCAGAAGCTGCTTCATTCATTCTCATCGGGTGATTTTAAGACAAATGTTGATGATCCTAAAAAAGGCATCTGGTATCAGATATATGGTAAGATTGTCATCCAGAAAGAATCTGGTGTAGAGAATTATTCAGATTTTAGAGTCATCATTGATAACTATTGTCAGAATACTGAAGGTGCCGACTATGCCATAGATGATATCCGTATCTATATCGAACCGGCTAAGGTGCAGGTGATCCAGGACAGACCGGCATGTGGCAATGCCGCTACAGGAAACATCAAACTGAAAATTCGTGCCGTACATGAAACTTTGAATGCCATCTTGAATCATACAAATACAAAGATCTACTTCAAATTTGTAGATGAAGAAGGTAACTCTGTAAAGGATGATGGATTTTATTCATATACCTTAAGGGATGATGCTGGTAACTCATCTACTGTCACAGGTTCTGATTATGGTACTGTTGATGTATACGATTCTGAGGAAACCTGCAGAAAGTATTATATCGATGGCACTCCTATGATAGAGCAAGATAGTGAAGGTGAAACCTATATCGTGATCAGCAATAAGTATTTCCCTCTTACTGTGGGTAAGAAGTATTACGTTTCTGTGGCTACAGAGGACCCTGAGTCTGGTAAAGCGAACTGGGGTTCACCTGCTGAAGTCTGCTCGTTGTATAGTAACTGGTTTGAAATGGTTAGCCAGAATCCAATCATTACGGATGCCAAGGGTAATGTCGTAACGGATTATAAAATTCCTTGCGATGAAGCAGAAACCTATTCTGTTACAATTAAGGGACAGTTGACAACAACTGACCCTAATACTGGCGGTAAGATTACATTGGATGGTGTTAAGTTCTTCTGGTATATCGATGGTACTGGTGAAGCTAATAAAGTGGATCCTTCTGCAGCAGCCAGCAATGAAATCACTATCAGCAAGGATAAGCTTCCTTTGGGTGTGACTCATAATATCTTTATGAAGCCTGAAGGAACTCCGAATGCAGATGGCTATATTCCATATCCGCTCAATGGCAAAACCTATCTGCTGTGTACAAGTGTTATACCCGTCCCATTACGCGTGATGAAGGATGGACCGCAGCTTAACTTCGGTTTCAACGATGTGGATTATCCGTTCAATGATGGCAGTTATGCGGCTTCGCTTCGCATCGGTTTGCCACAGCTGAAGAAGTTGCAGAATACAGGATTCCTGCAGATTCCTCTTCATAGTGCTACTACGGGTGATGGAAAAGCAATCACTTCGCCACTTACCTTCGTCGATGACAGTGGCACTTCTGCCTTTACTTCTGATAAGGTAATGGTGGCATCTACGAATGACCCGTCATGGAAAGATAAGCTGAATACCCAGGTTGCCACATTGCAGAGTACAGAGTTGCCTGCTATAGATAAAACGACTCAGGCTACCCTCAACCTCAAGTTCTCTGATGCTGCACTGAAGAATTTCCACGAGGGCTACTATTATGAACTCAGATTCGCCTTCGAGCAGAGAAAAGCTTCTGAGGCAACTACCAACTGTGCCGGCGAGTCTTATCTCAAGCTGAAGATTGTTCCGGAGTTTATTACCTGGACTCCTACGGCGGATGGCGGAATGAATGCCAACTGGAACAATGATGCCAACTGGCATCGCTCATCTTCTACTGAATTGTATGATAATGAGTATCCTAATTATCAGGCTTATGGTAATGCATCTGGTATTACAGCAAAGGTGGATATTCCTACGCAGAACAGCTATGTGCCAATGAAGTTTACCAAGGTAACAATCGGCAATCTGAATGGTTTGCCATTCCCTGACCTCGGCAATGTGGTTTATCGTAGCACCAATCAGATTGCTACCAAACTGACCAATGGCAAGGGTAATGAAGCCACGAAGTATATCCAGTACGACATCATGGCAATCTGGAATGAGGCGGATGCCAATAAAGGATTTGATGCTGATGGCAATCTGAAGTGCGAGAAGTTCTATGGCAATACCTGCCATCAGATTTACTTCAAGCCTCAGGGCGAGCTTCGCGACCAGTGCTATCTGGTATATGACAAGGCTTGGGTAGAGAAGGAGCTGGTGCCTAACAAGTGGTACACCATGGCTTCGCCTCTGCAGTATATCTACGCAGGTGATATGTATGTGCCAGCAGGTAATGGACGACAGGAAACCAAGGCGTTTACGGATATTACGTTTGATACTGATGCGTATAGCCGTAGCAAGTATCCAGTTTATCAGAGAGCCTGGATGAAGAGTGATGTGAAGGAAATCACTCCTAATGGTGAATATTCTGCATCCCATTATCCTGGTGAATCTGCTCCAAGTAATGTTGATATGAATCTCGGTTACTGGAGCCATGTATATAATAAGGTGGACGAGAGCTATGCCGATGCCGCAGATGGAACCTTCGGTGGTTTCTCTATCAAGGCGGGTAATGCACTCCTGCCGAAGGATAAGACTAAGAGAGCGCTCCTCCGTTTGCCAAAGGCCGATAACGAATATCAGTACATGGATTATAAAGGAGCAACCACCTCTTCAAGCAAGACTCAGGTTGCGAAGGATGCTAAAGGCCATGGCAAGCTTCTCGTTGCTTTCAATAACGATGAGAAGCATCTCGCAGAGAAGACTCAGAGCTTGGGAGATAACACCAGCGGATTCTATCTCGTGGCGAATCCATATACCTGCTCTATCTCGATGGCTAAGTTCTTCGAGGCAAATACGGACTTGCAAAAGGCTATATGGATTGTAGAGAATGGTGAGGTGAAGGCGATTTCCGGTACAGAACTGGATATGAAGAACTATGCTATCCAGCCTACCCAGTCGTTCTTTGTCAAGAAGAATGCTGGCGCTACTATTGGAGAGGTAAGATTCACTTCTGCGATGTATGTTGACCGCACTATCACTCCTGGCCTTCTGATGGCATCAGACTATGTCAAGAGCATTGAAGCAACGACAGAGAATTCCAGCGGCCAGATTTCAAAGGCACGCATCGCTTTGCGTCCGGAGGCTTCTGCCGACTATGATGATCAGGAGGATGTGGAGCTCCTCTATGATCAGAACCTGAAGGATGTTCCGCAGGTTTATACCGTTGCCGGCAACGAGGCGGTGGCTGTGAATGCGGTTCCTGAGTTGTCCTGGATTCCGCTCGGCATCGTGAGCCAGCAGGCTGAAGAGGTTTCACTTACCCTGAAGGGTCTGAGCAAGCTCGATGCTCCTGTTTATCTCTATGATGCTGCATCGGCAAGCTTTACCGAACTTCATGAGGGCGAGGCTGTGAAGGTGAAGGCGGGTGACCATGGAAGATACTTCCTCACCCAGACCCGTACCGCAACCAGTATCAATCGCATGGAGGCAGAAGAGCAGAGCGCACCGGTGAAGGTTTACTCACCAGCTGCCGGCATGATTGTTGTTACTGCTTTGGGTGGTGAGAAGCTCGACAGGGTGCAGGTATTTACATTGGATGGCAAGATGGTTCACAGTTATCAGTTGCCTGCCAAGCAGAGAATGATTCTGCGAGTTCCATCCGGCATTTACATCGTGAAGGCATCTACCCAGTCCTGTGCTCAGGCTAAGGGTCAGAAGATTTCAGTAAGATAGTATATTCTGGTTTTTAAATAGCAATACTTATTTTTTGATAATCCTTTTATACCCACATTATCTGATACCTTACTATATATAGGGGCATCTTTGTTTCTTTCGTAGAGACGAAGGTGTCCCTATCATTTTTATTATTTTTTTAACACGCATAATTTGCTAGTTTCCAACAATTATCTTATATTTGCAAAGAGTTTCTGTGTCTCTTATGTAGAGATTCAGATGAACAACATCAAAAAACGAACTTGATTCGCATGATGAAAGAGACAAATATACACTCACAGGTAACGTCCACTATTGAAGGGGACGACGGCGAAGCCGTGGCAAAAAGTGAAGAAAACGCTAAGAAAAAGGTTCCGGAAAATCCTAATGAAGGGCTTGAAAAACCTGCTGATGCAGGATGGTATGTGGCTGTAGTGAGAGTGAATTGTGAAACGAGAATAGCTGATTCTATACGAATCAATCTTAATCACAATCATGTTTGGTTTGATTACTGGATTCCCAAGGTAAAAGTAGTTTATATAGACAAACGTTCCAATAAGCGAAAAGTGAAAGAAAAGCTATTTCTTTCCACCTTTATCTTTTGCAATGTTTCTCCGAGACAACTTGACAAAATCCGCTTCCGTTCGGATGTGTACAAGATGCTGACGATGCCAGGTCAAAGGAAAATATATCAAATTCCCGACCAGGTTGTTGCCAACTATCGATATTTTGTAGAGAATGATGAAGAGCCTGTCACTGCTGCCCCTGTTCCTTTGAAGAAAGGAATCAAAGTGCGAGTGGTAGCAGGTAGCATGAAAGGTGTGGAAGCATACGTACAGAGTTATAATGGCAAGAAAGCCGTCATCGGCAGCGAAATCAAGTATATCAGTGGTGCAACGCTTACGATAAGTAGAAATTTACTCGAAGTCGTTGAAGAAGATTGAGTTGTAGAATGCTCTTGTTGCATAAAAATGGAAACGTTGGTATACATTCTTGAAGTTTTACGGAAAACCCTTATCTTTGCACTGAATTAAAAAAAATAGGAGGTTTTATGGAAATATTGAATAAAGAATTTTGGGAGAAGCGTGATGCTGCGATGAAAAGATTCATGGCATCAAAGGAAAGAAAAAGAAAGCGTATGGCAGAGTTAGAGCAGATGCTCCGTCAGGATTATTTAGCTCGTACAGGAGAAGAGCCAAAGTTTGTAAATGTTTGGTGACATGAAACAGCTTTCTTTGAAAACAATCAATGCCTCTTCACCGTATGATGTTATGATGGTAAATCCAAATACTTATATATAGTTAATATGATTATATTGAAGCCGGAACATTAGCCTAGCGCTCCCAATCAGCACGCTAAAGTAAGGCGGTCCCATCCCGCACAACCATGGCGAGGGCTTTGATGCCCAGCGGTTCTGAGCACCGGAGGGCGGTTTTCCTCTTCTTCCCTGAGGGGAGAAGACCGAGATGAGAGGTGGAGCCTTCTTTAATGGTAAAGAAGGACGGGATGATTTTAGAAAAACAGCACTGAGGGCGGTTACATCCCTAATCCCTATGGTAGGGATTTAGGGCTTGGGTATAGGGTAAGGTCCCCCTCTTCGCAAGAGGGGGACAGGGGAGTCGAAACAAAACTTACGTTATGACCATAGAAGAAAAAAAGGCAGATTTTATGCGTCGCTTCAAGGCTTCTAGGGAGCGAAAGGCAGAATACATAGCACAAATGGAAAAGCGAATGCGTGATGACTATCGCCGCAGAACCGGTAAGGAAGCAGAATCTTTTGTGTATTGTGATGTTTAGCCCTAAGCCAAGTATAGGTTAATAAATGCATTTTTTCTCTTAAATCCTTGGTTATTAAGAAAGTCGTAAATTTGCAGACAAAGATTAAAATAAAGGAGAATGTATTATGTTGACAAGTAATATATCACAAGATAGAACTATTCCTTATTGGGATGAAATCAGGAATTTGAGCAATGAGGATAAATATTCCTTGATAGCTAAAATTGAGTCTTCTTTGGGCGATGTTGATATAAGTGAGTCGACTAATTCGATTCATGGGATACCACGTGAGGTGATGATTGCGGCTGCAGAATATGCTCTGAAGGAAAATAGAGCAGGTCGCTGCATTCCAAATTCGCAAGTTGAGTCTTATATTAAAGCAAAAAGAGGATAATTGTAATTATGGGATAGTTCATGTCAAGCGGTCTCCGCAAGCCGTAACTTCCATGCTCAAACGCTTTTTAGAAGAATATGACAAATAGGTAAGTCTTCAGAAAATTGATGCTGTCAGCAACTGTTCGGAAATTCCGAACAGTTAGTAAAGAAGGCAATCGTATGATTACACGTAATATGGATTACTCCGCCATAACCCTGATGGGCACCTCTCCAGAGGTAATCCTCTCAAAAGTAGAATAAAGATAACATCCCCATTCGAGTGACGACCAGTGCAGAGCGATACTGCAATGAGGAACCAAATATAAAATCATGAAATCCTTTTATCAATCAAACCAGGAGCAACCTTTTTCTTAGGTAGCTCCCAGACCCTCGTCTATCATAAAGACAGCTGCTCTCCCTTATCACCCATCAGTAGCCGATGGCATTGTCAAGTTAACAGAGAAGAGCCTCAAGCTCTACACCGAGATTTCCAAGAACTGCCCCCTGAAACTCAGGAAAGACCGTCTTGTGGCAGAATGGGGTGAAGAAACAAAATAGGTTGATATCTTATAAATTGGTTGCGTAATGAAGATTTTCTCTTAATTCCTTGGTATTTACGGAAGAAAGTCGTATATTTGCAGCCGAAAAGATATAAAATAATAGGAGATAGGAATTATGATTAACGATAGAAAAGAAGCCATATTGTTTATTGCAAACAAACAACATGGTAGCAAAAAAGAATTGATCGGCGAGATTGGAGAAAAATTCTTCAATCAATTCTGTCGTATGGGCTTTATCAAGAAAGGCATTACAAAAGATAAGTTGGAACAAGTAAACTCTACTTGGCAAATAACCAAGCTTGGCAAGGAGCAGGAAAAATTCTATCGTGAGCCAACTCGTTTGGAACGACTAGATGGACAATGCTTTTATGCTTTAGGGGTATAAATGATGAAAGGTTATTGCGTTTTTTGGATTCCATCCATATATCATGTGGCACCAGTTCCCTTGTCAGAGAATACCTTTTTAGAAAAAGAAGATATTTCTGATGAAGTAGGATGCCAGTGCCATTTGTCATTGAAGTTAGATTCACAAGAAAACATTATCGTGATTCTCTCCTTGCGTGGAATTGATGTAGAATTTTCTTTGATGCATAAGGGGGCTAACGATAATGGCTTTATCCTCTATTCATTTGATGTGTCTGTTGCTGATATTGAATTGCTAATTAAGGCTTTGACAAACCCCATATATCATTATGTCAAGGGATTTTATCATGAACATAAGAATCATACGGATGACTGTGATTCCATTCTTGATGCTTATGTATGTACGAAGGAAAGCGACTCTCAGATTTCTTCTCCAGACAACAAACCTTTAATATTTTATTTGCGCCAATATGAAAAACGATTCCGAGACTTTACTGAACAATTGGAATTTGATGCATCCTATCTTATGAGTATCTTGGATTCACCAGATTATCGTGATGTCTTGTACAAGGAAAAGTTTGAAAGTTTTGATGCAAGATGTATAGATATCTTAGGGGAGGTTGTCTATTATCGTGCTTTATTGTATTCTCATAACAATGTTTCTTATCACAAAGCTCTTGGTGATAATCATACGCTACAGGCATGTGCATTTAATACAGACAATGCTATAAATAATATAAAGGTGATAAAGGAGCGAGTGGAAAATGTCTTTCAGGGCAGACGGGCTAATGCTACATTAGTTCATATCAAGATGGCTAATGACATGCTTGTTGCAGGAGATAAAATCTCGAAGTTAAGTGTGCGCTTGGGATGGCTTGGTGCTATTTTGGGAGTGCTGAGCTTATTCCTTGGTATCATTTCTATATTATAAATGCTCAACTTCTTGAAGTCTTTTGTTCATATCAAGGCAAAGAGAGGATGGAAGTAGTTTGAGATCCGTGAGATCCGTGTGAGACTGAATGGTGGATTTGCTTGCTCACAGATGGCAGCTGGCAACAGTTACTTTTTGGGCATAAATACAAATGACTTTTTCTTAAAAGATAATAAATAGCATTCATTTTATGGCTTAATGTACCTAAAGTGACCGCTTACACCTAAAGCCAAACGTTCTAATCCATATTCTTATTTGTTATCATAAAGGAATGATGGAAAGGTTATGTTCCGATAAATTAAAAAGAATGTAGTTATGGATGATTCTGAATTGACATTGAGTATTGATTTGCACTACTTCATGGACAATAAAGATTTGCACCAAATGGATGCAACTGTTCATAATGAGTGTGAGGCAAATTTAATACAGGTTCTAAACCACTTGGGAGATGTATTTGATGAAGACATTCAAATAGATGTGTCTGCATTAGGTGAAGGTGGTGTAATTGATAAACTGAAGATTAAGTTTAAAAGCTCTATTGCTAAAGAGATGTTCTTGGTTTTGTTTGGCGCATTGATAAGCCACTTTATCGGTATAGCTCCTTCTTTGGATGAAAGCCAAAAGCAATTGAATCGGGCTGAAATAATCAAGAAGATAAAAGAAGGTAATTATTCTGATGCTGAAATCAAGTTCGTCATCCAAGGTGATCCTGAAATTCTAACCAGAAAAAATCGGTATTTCGAGGAATTGGATAAGGAGAAACATGTGACAAAAGTTACTTGTTCTTCATATGGTGGTATTGATGATGAAAATAGAAATTGCAGAAGTGCGACCATTGAAAAGAAAGATTTTTCTCGCCAAATAGTAAAAGGTTATACCAATAAAACTCAAAGTGAATATAGAGGGACATCAGTCTTAGTTATATCACCAGTTTTAATGAAAGGAAGTAAAGCTAAGTGGAAAGGTTTGTTTAATAATCAAGAAATTACTTTTAAAATCGTAGATAAGGAATTCCTAGAACAAGTTTATGCCAAGGAAGTAGGTTTTACAACTGGTACATCTTTAAAATGCGATTTGGTTATTAAAACGACAACCATATATGATGCAATCGGAAGAATAGCTAAGTCATCTCTTGAAAGCGAAGTCTCTAACATAACATCGTGGGATGATGGAGTTCATGTCCTTCATGAAACAAAACGTTATCGTCGTAAGAAAATAGAGGAATCACAACTTTCTTTATTTTGTGATGAAGATTTTAAATAACCCAAATTATCTTAGATATGAAGAGTATAGGATTTTTTTGGAAAAGTTACCAAGATGAAGATGATGTTTGTCAAAAGTGTCCATATGGATATACGAGCTAATAGGGAATTTGTTACAAGGAAAAGTACTCTGTTAAGCTCAAAATAAAGTTCGGGATAAGCTTTGTACTTAATAAAGAATAAGGCGGTCCCAGCCCGCACAACATGGCGAAGACCTTTGATGGTCCGTCAACCTTATAGCGTAGCGGTTCTGAGCACCGGAGGGCGGTTACATCCCTAATCCCTATGGTAGGGATTTAGGGCTTGGGTATAGGGTAAGGACCCTCCCGCTGGGGAGGGACAGGTGGGGCAAAAACAGCACTAAGGGCGGTTACATCCTTCCTTCTGAGGTTTCTGTCCCCTACAAGGGGAACCGAAGGGGTCGTAAAGACTATTGAGAGGGGCTTGGGGAGAAAGTGGAGCTCTCCTTGCAGGAGAGACGGAGAGGTAGAAAAAAGCCTTCTTTAAATCTTTAGATGGTGCTATAAAGCGTTGCAAAGGAGATATGCATGCAAAGCCATTTTGACAATCATGTGATGTAATCAGAATGAATACAACGAACAAAGGGGAACGACCAAAGACTGGTTGTTTCCCTTTGTTCGTTTAGAGGCAATTGTATCAGGTGTATCTGTCATCTCTGATTTTCCCATCAATTATCGACTTGCGGTATTCCTGCAAGGTGCGGCGACTGAGCTTTAAGTGCTCGGAGAGTTCCTGATGGACAGCCAAAGCCACCGCAAATGACATATATAATAAAGTAAATGACGCCAAAATACTGGCAGCCCTATAAGCCACAAAAAAGAATAAAAAGAGGGATTTTGTAAAATGAACCAAAATGAACCATTTTTCCTGAATCTTTACATGAGAGATACAGAAAAACCTAAAACTTTCGTTCAATCAACGACTTAGGAAATTATGTACGAAAAGAATAGTAAAATAATGTTGATTTTCGTAGAATGATATTAATTTTTTAACACGCATAATTTGCTAGTTTCCAACAATTTTCGTATTTTTGCAAGGAGATTCTGTGTCTCTTATATCGAGATTCAGTTGAACGGCATCAAAAAACGAACTTGATTCGCATGATGAAAGAGACAAATATACACTCACAGGTTACGTCCACTATTGCAGGGGACGACGGCGAAGCCATGGCAAAAAGGTGAAGGATATGTAGCTGAAAATGGTTTCGTAGCAACAGATCCGACGCACTTTGGAAAGACGTATCATGATAAACTCCTTTAGCTAGCAATGCCAGCCAAAAGGAGTTATAAGAGTTAATCAAGGCGGTGTCGAGCAGCCCAGCTGCCCGCATCCAAACACGGACACTCCTTTGGAGTAGTCCCAGGCAAGTCCCGATGGCCCACAATCTTCGCTTTCGGAAAGAGAATCTTCAGATTCCTGAAAAGATCGATGAGTCTCGTTTCCTGCTCAGTGGTCATGGTGTTGCAAGGCTTGCCTTGCTCATCGAGCCCTCCCTCATAGCAGATGCCGATAGAGCATCTATTATAAGGTCGGGCATGAGCCCCCACCTCCAGCAGCTTACGGTGCTGCGTCATCGTACCATCCTTACGGATGTAGAAATGATAGCCGATGTCATAAAACCCACGAGCCTTATGGTCACGGCGCAGCTGTTCCACACTATAGTCCTGATTGCATCGGCTAGCCGAGCAATGCAGTACCAGAAATCTCACAGAGTCGGCAGACATCATGTTCTTGCCTTTCTCCACTTTGGCGAGGAGCATGCGCTCAGAGCGTACCTTCCCCCCGCCAATGTTCATTGGAAATGTATCTTTCGCCATAGGAATAATTCAACATTCAACACTCAACACTCAACACTTAACATTGCTATAAGGCACTCGCGCACGAGCTTACTCCCAGTGCCGTGAGAGCAGCAATCAGCGCCTGTACGATGGCATTCACGATTTGAGTCCAGGAAATCTTGTTTGGATTTGATTCAGAGTTAGAACGGAATATTTTCATAATCAATAAAATTTAAATGAAACAATAAGTTATCAGAGTTTAGCAGTGCCTCCCTTTCAGAGAGGTAAGGCACTGCCAGAGTTGGAGACTATTCCAATCCGTCACCATTGTCGGAACCTGTTCCGCCTGCCTCGGTGCCGGAACCGCCGCCAGTGGTTTCACCACCAGTACTCTCACCGCCAGTGTTCTTTCCGTCAGTAGTCTCACCGCCAGTGGTCTTATCCTTCTTCTCTTCGCCGTACTTGACGAGTTCGATGGAATCAGGAATCAGGTTGTAGAGCCGAGTACCATTCTGCAACTTGGTGAAAGAAGGACGGAAGGCAGGAACGAGACTCTTGACGAGTTTAGCGCTCGCCTTACTCTCATCTTCTACGGCTTTGCCGGTAATGAAGCGGATGAAGAGCTTGCCGAATCCAAGCAACTCGATGTCGTAACCCTTCTTCAGGTTCTCCTTCACGTAGTAAGCATAGCGGTCGAGTACCGCCTTTACGTCTGCAGGAGTAGCTGTAGACTCCACTGCGATTTGGTTAGCAACCTCCTCGGTGGTCAAGGTTCCGTAACTGTAAGGTCTAACAGAAAAGAGTGTCTGACCCTTCTTCTCACCCATGTTAATGGTCTTCTTTGCAACTTTGTAGCTTTTACTCATAATTAAAACATTTAAAAGATTAATACTAAAGTTCAGTCATCGTCAGTCCAAAGAGATTTGCAATCCCGTTTGTTCTGATTGACGTTGCGAAGATACAACATTTCGGAGGCGAAATCAAATGCCTTCACTGACGTTCACCATCTGTTTACTGCTCATTCACGATACGTTCACTTTTAATAAAAATCATAGCAATGGAAGATAATAATAAGGCAAATATCGTCTTTAATATCTCTGGCGGTAACAACCAGATTCTGCCCAATGCTATCAAGGCTGAGCAAAACTTTTATGGCGACAAGTACATAGAGGAGATGATGAAGGCGAAGACCAAAAGTCAAGAGCCTGTTCTCTCATCCGAAACAACCCGTCTCTCCTTATATATTAATAATGTGGAAGCATTAGCAGAATATGTAGCCAAGCTCTCTGCATGCACCAATGCCAAGGAATTGGCTCAGGTGGTGATGGATATGGTGAATGATACAGATGTAAAGGTTGACCAAGATATTATGGTGAAGCAGGAGTTCATCGAAGTCTTACAGCCCTTGGCTCCTCAGGTTACTACAGGCATCAGTAATATCCGCAAGTATATCAATGAAGCTTGGTATAAGTGGAAATGATCACCAATGAAGTAGCGTGAGGAAAAATACTGACAAAAGGCACTTTTACGCACTCCATAATTTCAGAATTTTCAATGAATCCAAATTCGTTTTGTAGAATTGAAATTATGCTGAGGTTTGGTAAGTTGTTGATAATCAGCAGTGTATAAAAAGTGAAAAATATACTTTGTCTCTTGAAAATCTATAGTCGTACGACTATGACCCCTATAGTTGTACGACTATAACTCCAGAGTTGTACAACTATAGCATGTATAGTCGTACAACTGAAGCTTTACAGTCGTACAACTATAGGATTTTCAACTCGCAAAACTTGCGGATTATGGTCAATTGCTGCTGAAAATTGGCTTTTATTGATTCTAGATGGTTAATTTAGTATGGAGGATAAAAATTTGTACATGATACAGAAGGCACAGGAGTTCATGAATGAGAATCACTTTGCCGACGTCTCCCGAGTGCAATGTCTGCTACGCAAGATGATGTCCAAGGAGTATCATGGCCTCATCGATCAAATCAAGGAGTGCCAGGATCCCCATGCTATCTTCAATATTCATGGCGGCAACAATCTCATTGCGCCCACTGCCAGCCAGGCAGAGCAAAAATTGGTGGAGAAACCTGCTGACGAGATAAAAAAAGATAAGGAATAATCAAGAAAGAAGACCGAGATAGAAAGTTTTATGGCAACAATGAGGATACCCTCTCCATGCACCCACTTTCAGCAATATAATTGCAAGCTGATCCCCATAACAGCCTGGCGGTCCCATCCCGCAAAAAGAAGAGCAAAGGTTCCTTTAGCTTGTATTAAGTGATGCTTACAACACATAGCTATGGGAATAAAATCAGCGTGAGATTAGGACATGAAGTAGAAACACCTCCGAAAATTTGGTAGTTTCAAAGAAAACCCTTATATTTGCACAAAAAAAATAAAATTTGGAGGTTAATATGGATACATTGAATAAAGAATTTTGGGAGAAGCGTGATGCTGCGATGAAAAGATTCATGGCATCAAAGGAAAGAAAAAGAAAGCGTATGG
>JAJXAL010000217.1:0-2572 GCA_021628325.1 Segatella copri
CTGTTTCCTGCACAAGATGCAAGAATCAGGAGGATTAACAACAAATATATGACCTTTTCTTTCATTCCTCTTTTTTTTTGCAAAAGTACGAAAAAATAAAGAAACTACAACAGAATGTTTCTATAAAATTAGAAAAAAAAAGCAGAACTTTCATCTGAACAAAGTTAAGTAGCGCTGCGCATTGCCTGTAGTCCTTTCTGAATCACAATGCAAAGATATATAAAACAACAATCCGTATTTTTACGGCTATTTAAAATAATAATCAAGGGGGAGAAGTGAGAAGAAGAAGGTAAGAGGTCCACAAATCGTAGCCGATAACAATAAGGATGATGACGAGTAAGTCACCATCCTTATTGGATTATTAGAAATTATATTTTACGCTGAAAGTGCATCCGATAGGACGCAACTGATAAATGTATCGATAATTGCTCTCCTTTATCTGCTTATTGACCACATAAACCCTTTGATTTGTCAAGTTTTGGGCTAGCAACTCCAACTCTATGCTCTTCTTTTTATATCGGATGCCAGCATTGGCATCGCTCTCATGCTCCTGATGGTCTGCGTCCTTGAGCCAGTTCATGCTGACATCGCCGAACAACTCCAAGTCCTCTACCAAGAAGAAAGAAAGCCCAAAGCTACCTTGGTGCTCTCGCATCGTAGTCCCCAAGTCCTTCACTCTATTTTGCATTTGGTAATAAGAGTACTCCAAAGACAAGTTCAGCTTGTCGCTCCAAAACGCCTGTTCCAGTCGGGTAGTTACCAGATAACGATCATTTACGAGTTTAAGCACATTGTCTTTCGACAGAATATTAGTATGGTAATTTCCCAAACTTGCCATCAGTGAGATAGACGTATCCGTGCTACGGAAATTCTTGCTGGCATTGAGAGTGAGCGACTTGTCGAGCATGGTATTTTTCTTCTTGGACACCTTGTTGTAGACATCCCCATCCGATACGCTCGTTTGACTCATCGAGTTGGTTTGCGAGCGGGTTATCAAGCCCATGAGCGAAGCAAAGACGCCATCCATTGTATTGTGGAAGTCGAGATGGCCGCTTGCAAAGAGAGAGTTTCGATTGGTCAAGCTACCGGTACCCTTGGTCATCGCATCCTTGTAAGTGTAGAATATCGGTGAAGTAACAAAGTTGGATATGTCACCGAAATTGCATCGGGAACCTCCTCTCAACCTAAACTTCAGTCCCTTAGTCACTTTCCATGCGAGGGTGGTGTTGACATTGGCATAGGTGTCATCATGACGAAAATCCTTGTCCTCTCCCACATTCTCGAAATGCATGTTGAGCAGAGACAACGGAACTCTCACCTCCCAGGTCAGCCGGTTCCAAGCCATCTGGAAGTAAGGCTCCACGCTTGTATTGAGCATATAGCCCTGAAAAGTGTTGGCTAGCTTCTCCTCGGAACGAAGTCGGGATAAACGAATCTTATTGTAATAAGACTCGAAGTTTACCTTGACGCCCATTTGTACGAGTCTGCCGAGTTGCCATCCGAAAGAGGTATGCTCGTCGGTCTGGAAGGCAGTCTCGTTGAGGCTTTGCCACATCTCCCAACTCTTGTCGGTAGGAATCGCTTGGAGACGATTGACAGGAGTGTTGGAGAACTTGATATTGCTTTGCAACTGAAACACTTTCTTGCCAACGTGATAGATGGAGCTAAACTGGTTGGTTAGCTGATAATTGGCTGATTTTTGCTTTTGTGCGCCATCAAAGTTGTCCTCCAACCCAAAATGCTTGTGATAGAACTTGGAGTTGAAGGTAAAGTCATCCAGGAAATATACCTTCTCCGTATTGTTCTCCAGTTTTATCTTTCCCATCAAAGAATTAGAATATACTGCCGCCTGCACCTTCTCAGAGAAGTCTTGATACAGGTTGTCATCCACAAAGATACTGGATTTTTTCTGGTTTTGGTAGTGCAGGTCATCACCAGCATAGCGCAAATTGAGAGTAAGCGTTCGTTTGTCCTTCAGCTTGAAGAGAGAGTTGAAAGCTCCTTCTCCCGACTTATTGTCTACGTATCGGTTCAAAGATATGCTTGGTATGTCTTGTGCCGAAAGGCTGATTCCATCCCAAGTAAAAGATGAGAAATCAGAAACTTGGTCGAGTCCGAAAGACTGCGACGTATTATAAGTCAAGCCCGTGTCATTAGCCTTGAGCGACAAGAGCTGTTGCGTTTTTTTGTTGATTTGCATGGCGAAGACATCGCTTTTCCACAGCGTCTGGTCATCATAGCCCAGTCCTTGCTGAAGATAGCCGATAGGCTTCAGCTTGCGGTTATTCTTGATTTTCAGGTTGAGCGCAGCCTTGTCGGAGAAGGAGACATTCTTCAAGGCTCTTATGGGTTGGTGGTTTTCGTAGACATTCACCGCCGCCACGTCGTCAGGGCGGATATTCTTGGTAGCCAAGGTATAGTTGCCCGACAGCATGTCCATATTTTCGATATAAAACTTACTGATGCGCTCACCTTGGTAATAGATGCCTCCCGTGTTGTCCACGCTGATGCCTGGCATTCGCTTCAGTACATCCTCGATGCTTCTATCCTTTTCTTTCTTGAAGGCATTGAC
>JAJXAL010000218.1:0-2565 GCA_021628325.1 Segatella copri
TGCGAAGATGAACGCAATCACGAAAAATGCTATCCAAATGTAATTTAAAACCATAATTGTTTCATCTTGCGGTTTTTTCAACCGCTTTTATTGTGATAATGTTCTTGTCACAGAATAATATAATACCTGATAATCGGGTGCAAAAGTACAACTTTATCACAAAATTCCAAAGAAATTCGGACTGAAAATCACAAAATTCCTATTGTTTTAAGGCGTTTTATCACAAAATTCCATGCTTTTCTCTCTTCGCTATCACATTATTCCCTATTCGTTATACTTTTTTAATCTCTCTTTTTATCCGATTTCAGAAAAAAGATGTACTTTTGCCGCTCAATTCATGAAAGACAGGAATTTGGTTATACAAAAACATTATTAAGGAAGCAAAGGACTTCTGTTATATTTTATAGTATGGACAACAATGAGAGAATATATAACGAGCAAGAGATGCCCGCAGAAACGAAAAAGAATCATTCCGCAGATGCGGATAGAGTAAAGGAAGTATATAAGGTGACGATAGCGGGAAGCATCATCAATGTGGTGCTGCTCGTACTGAAGTTTGCTGCAGGTATTCTCGGACATTCTGCAGCCATGATAGCGGATGCCATCCACTCGCTCACCGATTTCGCTACCGATGTGGTGGTACTGGTATTCGTAAAACTGGGCAATAAGCCGATGGATAAGGACCATGATTATGGGCATGGCAAATACGAGACGCTTGCCACAGCCATCATCGGTATTTCGCTATTCGTGGTGGGTGTGATGATCTGTTATTCTGGTGTTACCAAGACCTATCGTGCCATCTGCGGCGAGACATTGCAGCAGCCGGGCATTGTAGCCTTGATTGCTGCCATCGTAAGTATCGTGATGAAGGAGTGGGCTTATCAGTTTACGGTAAAAGCCGGAAAGAAATATCATTCCGAGGCTGTAGTGGCGAATGCCTGGCATCATCGCAGCGATGCTTTATCGAGTATCGGAACGATGTTCGGTATTGGTGGCGCCATCATCCTGGGAGAAAAGTGGGCGGTGCTCGATCCGCTGGCTGCCATCATCGTGAGTGTCTTCATCATCAAGGCCGCCTGGGGACTGGTGATGCAGTCTGTGAAAGAACTGACGGATGCCAGTCTTCCAGAAATGGAGGAAGATGAAATCCTGAAGATTGCAAATGAAGAAGAGGGAGTGGGAGAGATTCATAACCTGCGTACCCGTCGCATCGGAAACAAGATTGCGATAGAAATGCATGTCCGCATGCCGGGTTCTCTTTCGCTTTATGAGGCGCATGAGCATGCTACTCATATAGAAACGAAACTGAAGCAGCACTTCGGCGCAGATACCCATGTGGGAATCCATCTCGAACCGATAAAAGTGAACGGAAAATATCAGAAACCGGAATAACTGAAATAAAAGGAAATAGCCGGAATAAAAGGAAACGAGCCTTGACGGAAGGAAGAAACCTCCATCAAGGCTCGTTTTTTTATTTGATATCCGAATCGTGTTTCGGATATTTATCATCTTTTGGGATGATTATTATCTGATTATATTATCGACCGAGATTTACGCTGGCTCCTGCCATAATCCACAAACCTGGCTGCTTAACAGCTGTGAGGTCGTAGTAGCGGTGGCAAGTGATGTTGTCGGCTTTCACGAAGATATTGTATTTCTTCTCATCCCACATCAGTTTGCAATCTACCTTGGTATATGGATGATAGCCATTCATTCTCTGCTGCCATCTTACGCTCCAGGAAGCTGAAAGCTTGTTCCAAATCTGATGATCCAGACCGAATACAGCCTTGTGCTTGAGATACTCCAATGCATAGAGTGATTTCAGAATGTTTGTCTCGGTCTTATGATCCTGATAGATGTAAGCATAACCCAACTTGATGCGGGTGATGAAACTGTTTGGTACCAATTCTCTCATGTAGATAGTAGCATCTACGTTGTAGCCCATGTTGTTGAGCTTTCCGATGTTCATCACGTGATACTTGCTGTCTTTCTGCTCGGTCACGGATGTCTGAACCCAGTCAATCATGTTGGTGCCGTGTGCGTAGAATCCGCTTACGGTTGCGGCAAAACCAGTCTGGCGATACTGGGTTCCTACCTTGAAGGTTGAGTTCTTCTCCGGGGTCAAGGTGATGTCGCCCTGCTGCACCACATTACTTATATATAAGTCGGTGTAGGTAGGCATTCTCAATGCCTTGTTCCAGGAAGCGTAGAACTTCCAGTTGTCGTTAGGACGATAACTCATATCCACACCAGGATAGAAGCGGAAGTCGTTGTCCAAACCTGTATTCTTGTTAGCCAAGACACCTGCCGACAAGGTGAAACCGCCGAAGATGAAGTTGTGCTCCAGCATGATGTTGGTATTGGTGCGCTCACCCTTTCGGGTATATTGACGGTCAGAACCCGAGATGTCCTTGTAGTCTTTCTCTGCGAGTTCCTCACCCAATGCAGTAGAGTAGATGCACTCCTTGCTGATGTCGAAACCTACAGCAGTCTTACCCAAAGCCCAAGCTACGTTGGCATTCAGTCCACCACCATAAACATCGAGGTCGTGATAGTTCTCGCCTG
>JAJXAL010000219.1:0-2564 GCA_021628325.1 Segatella copri
GCCGGAAAGATAGAACATCTCCCTGCCCTCTTCCAGCGCCTGAAGGCGTTGCTGAATCCAGGCGGACAGATTCTTATCGATTCCTCCGACCTCAAATATATCTACGAGAATGAAGACGGAAGTTTCGACATCAATCTGAATGGAGCCTATTACGGAGAAGTAGATTATCAGATGATCTACAAGGATGTAAAGGGCGACCGCTTCGACTGGCTCTACGTGGATTTCCCATTACTCAAGTCCATTGCCGAAACCTGCGGGTTGCATGGTGAACTCGTGGCAGAAGGCGAGCACTACGACTATCTGGCGAGGATTTTCTAAAAAACATCATAAAAAAGTGAAGGAGCTAAGACAAATGTTCTTGGCTCCTTCACTTTTTTCCTCCTAACCTATTTTATCTTATCGTTGAAATCGTGACATCTGAGAACTCGTTCATGTAATCAAGAATCTCCATGGTGTGAAAATCGCGCTTCGCCTTGATTTCTATATTCGCTTCCAGGAATTCCTCCTTCGAGTAGCGGCGCTCTTTCAACTCATAAGAATGAACTTCCAGACCTTTCTGCTTGATTTGCCTGATAAATTCCTTCACGCTTTCACGAGATGGCGCGGTGAAGGTCAAGTCGATGGTAGTTGTTCCCAACTGCGGAATCCAGTAGTTCAATACTTCCAGTCCCAGCAACACCATCGCCGTGGTAATAGCTGCAGCCACATACATTCCCGTACCGCACGCCAGACCGATGGCTGCCGTCACCCACAAGCCTGCAGCAGTAGTCAATCCTCTCACCACGTTCTTCTGGAAGATAATCGTTCCGGCGCCCAGAAATCCAATGCCCGAAACCACCTGCGCAGCCACACGCGAAGAATCCTTTAAGTCAATTCCGAATCCATACTGGGAAACGACACAGAAAAGCGCACTTCCCAATGCCACGAGAAAGTGAGTACGGAAACCTGCCTCCTTGGCACGATATTCTCGCTCAATGCCTATCGCACCTCCTAAAAGCAGGGCGAGAGACAGACGAACAGTCAGGTCTATATAGGTTGCATCCATAAATATCCTTTCTTTTTAAAAGATGAAAGAAGCATCACAAAATGCCTCTATTTGATGTTATCAATGCAAATATACAACTTTTCTTTGAAAGAAAGGCGAGAATTTCAAAAAAATAATGTATCTTTGCAACTGTTAGTGCCTATTTCGGCAATTTATTCACAAATACACATTTATTTATATCCATGGCAACAGTTGACGACAAGAAGATTATCTTCTCAATGGTGGGCGTATCTAAGATTATCCCACAAAACCAGAAACAGATTCTGAAGAACATCTACCTATCGTTCTTCTACGGAGCAAAAATCGGCATCATCGGTTTGAACGGTGCCGGTAAATCTACGTTGATGAAAATCATCGCAGGACTTGAGCAACCTACCCAGGGTGAGGTGGTTTGGAGCCCAGGCTACTCTGTGGGCTACTTGCCTCAGGATCCTCCGCTCGACGAGAACAAGACCGTGAAGGAAAACGTGATGGAGGGTGTGCAGAAAATCTATGATGCACTCGCAGAATACGAGGACATCAACAATAAGTTCGGTCTCGAAGAATATTACGGAGACCCTGATAAGATGGACAAGTTGATGCAGCGTCAGGCTGAGGTGCAGGATATCATCGATGCTACCGATGCCTGGAACATCGACTCCAAGCTGGAGCGTGCGATGGCTGCCCTGCATTGTCCTCCTGGCGATTGGCCTGTTACCAATCTCTCGGGTGGTGAGCGCCGCCGCGTGGCTCTCTGCCGCCTGCTCCTGCAGAAGCCGGATGTACTCCTGCTCGATGAGCCTACCAACCACCTGGATGCTGAGAGCATCGACTGGCTGGAGCAGCACCTGCAGCAGTATGAGGGAACCGTCATCGCCGTAACCCACGACCGCTACTTCCTCGACGACGTGAGCGAGTGGATTCTGGAGTTGGACCGTGGCGAGGGTATTCCATGGAAGGGCAACTATTCTTCTTGGCTCGACCAGAAGACCAAGCGAATGATTCAGGAGGAGAAGACTGCCTCTAAGCGCCGCAAGACATTGGAGCGCGAGTTGGAATGGGTTCGCATGGCACCTAAGGCCCGTCAGGCTAAGGGTAAGGCTCGTCTGAACTCTTACGAGCAGATGCTCAACCAGGAGCAGAAGGAACGCGAAGAGAAGCTGGAAATCTTCATCCCTAACGGTCCTCGTCTGGGTAACAAGGTGATTGAGGCTCAGCATGTGAAGAAGGCGTTCGGCGAAAAGGTTCTCTTCAACGACCTCAACTTCATGCTTCCTCCTAACGGCATCGTAGGTGTGATTGGTCCTAACGGAGCCGGCAAGACTACCCTCTTCCGCCTCATCATGGGATTGGATCAGGCAGATGGCGGTACATTCGAGGTGGGTGAGACCGTGAAGCTGGCTTATGTTGACCAGCAGCACAAGGACATCGACCCACAAAAGACCGTTTACGAGGTGATTTCCCAGGGCAACGAGACCTTGCGTCTGGGTGGCAGAGATGTGAATGCGCGTGCTTACATCAGCCGTTTCAACTTCTCGGG